>JBFMFJ010000056.1:0-13221 GCA_040752235.1 Candidatus Zixiibacteriota bacterium
ACCAATTTGGTTATGATGGAATATGGCCACCCGCTGCACGCCTTCGATTATAATCTTTTCGGACGGAAGGAAATTAAGGTCCGGCGAGCCTATGAAGCGGAGGAATTCACGACTCTCGACGGCAAGCCGCATGTTCTGGATCCCTATGTTCTTATGATTACGGACGGGGAGAAGAGTGTCGCGGCGGCAGGAGTTATGGGGGGGCTTGACACGGAAGTTTCGGACAAGACCACCGATATTCTTCTGGAGTCGGCCTATTTCAATCCGCTGACCACCAGGAAAAGCCGCATAAAACTTGGTTTGATTTCGGAGTCATCGACCCGTTTCGAAAAAGGAGCCGACCCGAATGTTGTGCCGGCTGCCATAAATCGGGCCGCCTATCTGATGCAAAAGTATGCCGGCGGGGAAGTGCCGGCCGGTATTGTCGATTGCTATCCGAAAAAAATCAATCCGGTTGAGATTGAATTGCGTCCGGATCGTGTCAATACTTTCCTGGGGACTAATATCCCGAAGGAACGGATGATTAAGATATTGCGGGACTTGGAGTATGTGGTGTCTGGTGAAGAAACACTTAAAGTATTGGCGCCGACGCATACGACCGATGTCAACCGTGAAGTTGACTTGATTGAGGAAATTATTCGGATTGAAGGTTATGATTCGATTCCGTTTATAGATAAAAATTCCGGGCCGCTGGTGGCGGCCACCAGAAAAGAAGATTTATTCCGATCGGCCGTCAGGCATGTTCTGACAGGGCAGGGATTTGATGAGACGTATAGCTCCGGGCTGGCCGATACCAGGCTTCTGTCAAAAATAACCGGAGAAAGGCCGCAGCTGCAAATTTTGAATCCGATTGCGGAAGACCTGTCGGTATTGCAGAACAGCGTGATTTACTCGCTGCTGAAATCGGTTTCTCACAATATTTCTCGCCGCAATATGGATTTGCGGTTATTTGAACTCGGCAAAGGTTTTCTGCCTGGTGAACCGCACCAGGAAATAGAGCA
The DNA here is from genome assembly GCA_040752235.1 of Candidatus Zixiibacteriota bacterium. GTDB lineage: Bacteria > Zixibacteria > MSB-5A5 > GN15 > PGXB01 > PGXB01. Next base: position 1,002 of record JBFMFJ010000056.1, read on the forward strand.
GCTTGGGCTGGCTATCAGCGGCGCCACTTCGGCTGAATGGTTTTCCAAATCAAGGCAGTATGAGTTTTATGATTTAAAAGGCGCGGTTGATGCTTTTCTGCGCGGATGCCGCCTGCCGCATCTGGAGTTTGTCGCTGATAATGATGACCTTTATGTGGATGGGCTTTCCTTTGTATTGAAGTATAATGATGTGGCTGTCGGTCATGCCGGAATGATTCGCCCCGATATTGGCAAAGCCTTCGACATAAAACAAAATGTTTATACGGCCCTGTTTGAATTCGAAAAAATTATGAATCTGCGCGGCGATATCACCAGTTTCAAGCCGCTTCCGCGATATCCGGCATCTCCTAAGGATATGGCAATGGTAGTGGATGATAGTATCAGGATGGGTGATATTATAACCGAGATTCGCAACTCCGGCGGGAGTCTTCTTGAAGATGTCAGGTTGTTCGATCTATACCGGGGCAAACCGGTTCCTGAGGGGAAGAAATCTCTGGCTTTTGCCATGGTTTACCGGTCGGACAAAGGCAGTCTTGAAAATAAGGAAGTCATTGATTTGCATAATAAAATAGCAGAGCACTTAAAGAAATGCTTTAATGTAGAGATTAGAGAAGGTTGACGAAAATGGATACGCTCGAAAAGCTTGAGGAAAAGATTAATAAGGCGGTTACTCTGATTGAGAAGCTGTCCGGTGATAATAAAAGTCTGAAGGACGAGAACATTCGGCTCAAGAGCCAGTTGGCGGAAACAGAATCGAAATTGGCTAATTTGGAAAGAAATGAGTCGGAAAGGTCGGAAAAAATAAGAAGCAAACTCGGCAATATTCTTGATAAACTCGGGACATTAGAACAATTCTGACCAATTTTATGTTCTTGACAAAGGATATTAAGAATTATAGTTTTTCTTTAGTTGGGCGATTTGATATAAATTATTTAATGATATAGAAGAAGAGATTTTTAGGACCAGAGGATAATAGTTTAAAATGCCTGATATTTCTAATAAAGAACAGGTTGTAAAAGTGGTCATATTTGGTGAGGAATATCCCATACGCGGTCATGCCGATCCGGATTTTATTCTTCGGGTGGCTGAATATGTTGATAGAAATATGCGCGATATCGCGCTTCGCTCAAGAAACCGTTCACCTCAGAAAATTGCTGTCCTGGCGGCCTTGAATTTCGCCGGAGAACTGCTTGAATTAAAAGAAAAAAACAAGGGTGAACTGGATGAAGCAGAGACAAAAGCGAAAAATCTGCTGGAATTGCTTGACAGCACCCTGACCGATTCCGACTCCGAATAGAATTATTATCGCTCCCGCATTCCATATCTCCTTCTATATCATTAATTCTTTGGAAATAGATGGCCCCCTTTTACAGGGAGCGAGGAGGACATATGAACGATCTCACTCTGATAGTTCTTGTTGCTTTGATTTCGGCGCTCGCGGCTTTTGCCGTGGCCTGGGTAATCTTACGGCGTATCGGCGATAAAAAGATTACCGGGGCGGAAGAAACCGCCAAAAAACTGATCGCCGAGGCCGGCAAGGAAGCCGAGATCAAGAAGAAGGAAGCTCTTCTGGAGGCGAAGGAAGAATGGTATGGTGTCAAATCCAATTATGAGCGAGAACTTCAGAATAAAAGAAATGAAATTCAAAAGACTGAAAGAAGACTGGCCGATAAAGAGACTTCAGTCGACCGCAGGCTGGAGTCGATTAACAAGAAAGAAAAAGAAATTCAATATCGCGAGCGGACTCTTGCCGGCCGCGAAAAAGGCATTACTCTTCGGGAGCAGGAGCTCGAGAAAATGCTTCTGGCCCAGAATGAAAGGCTGGAGCGGATCGCCGGCATGACGGCGGAAGAGGCCAAGCAGGAGCTGAAGGAGAACCTGATCGGCGCCGCCAAGATCGAAGCGGCCGCCAAGGTCAAGGAAATCAAGGACAATGCCGAGCGCAATGCCGAAAAAGAGGCCCGAGAAATTATCATCCAGGCGATTTACCGATGCGCCGCCGACCATGCCGTGGAATCGACCGTTTCGGTAGTCAATCTTCCCAACGAGGAAATGAAAGGCCGCATTATCGGCCGCGAAGGACGCAATATTCGTTCCTTTGAAACCGCGACCGGGATTGATGTCATTGTCGATGACACCCCGGAGGCGGTGATTCTTTCCGGCTATGATCCGATCAGGCGCGAAATCGCCCGCATGTCTCTGGAAAAGCTTATTGCCGACGGACGTATCCATCCCACCCGTATCGAGGAAGTCGTGGCCAAGACCGAGAAGGAAATGGAAATGATTGTCCGCGAAATCGGCGAACAGGCCTGCTTTGATGTCGGCGTGCAGGGACTGCATCTCGATATTATTAAGCTTCTGGGTAAGCTTAATTATCGCAGTTCATACGGCCAGAATGTGCTGCAGCATTCCAAGGAAGTTGCCATATTGGCCGGACTGATGGCTTCGGAATTGAGCCTCGATCCCAATGTTGCCAAGCGGGCGGCGCTTCTTCATGACATCGGCAAGGCCATTGACCGCGAGACAGAGGGAACGCATACCGAAATCGGCGCCAATTTCCTCGGTCGATACAATGAGGATCCGGTCGTGATCAACGCTGTGGCATCGCATCATGGTGATATAATTCAGGAGACGGTGTATTCGGTTCTGGTTCAGGCCGCTGATGCTATCTCCGGCGCCCGTCCGGGCGCCCGCAGGGAGCCGCTGGAAGCTTATATCAAGCGGCTGGAAAAACTGGAAGAACTGGCTGATTCATTTAAGGGGGTGGCGAAAGCGTTTGCTATTCAGGCGGGCCGCGAAGTTCGGGTCATCGTGGAATGCGAAACGATCGATGATCTCGGGGCTTCGATTCTTGCCGGAGACCTGGCCAAGAAGATCGAGCAGGAGATGGAATATCCCGGCCAGATCAAGGTCACTGTCATCAGAGAATCGCGGGCGACTGAGTTTGCCAAATAGGAAGTCATGAAGTCGCATATAAAAGTCTTATTCTTCGCCGATCTGGTCGGCAAGCCGGGCCGTTTTGTCGTTTCGCAAATGTGCAAGAGTCTAAAGGAGAAATTCGGCGCCGACTTTGTAATCGCCAATATCGAAAACGCCGCCGGCGGTTTCGGCATCACGCCCGAGATGTCGAGAAAGATATTCTCATATGGAGTGGACTGCCAGACCTCCGGCAATCATATCTGGGACAGGATGGATATCCTGAAATATCTGGATGAGCAGCCAAAACTGATTCGCCCGGCCAACTTTCCGCCGGGGTGTCCCGGTTTCGGGCATTATATCGGTGAAGCCGACGGGGTCAAAATCGGCGTGCTTAATCTGATGGGGCGGACCTACATGAAGGATATCGACTGCCCTTTCCAGGTGGCCGATCGGGAATTGAAAAAAATCAGAGAGCAGACCGATATCGTCGTGATCGATTTCCATGCCGAAGTTACATCGGAAAAACAAGCCCTGGCCTATTATCTTGACGGCCGCGTCTCGGCGGTTATCGGGACACATACACATGTCCAGACGGCGGATGAAACGGTTTCCGAGAGAGGAACCGCTTATATAACCGATGTCGGGATGACCGGACCGCATGATTCGATTATCGGAATGGCCAAGACACCGTCGCTGGAAAGATTCCTGACCGGAATGCCCAAGCGGTTTGCCTGCGCCAAAGATGACGTCAAGATCAGTGGAGTCTTAATCACCATCAGTACAAATGACGGCGCGGCCGAGGCAATCGAACGGTTCAAGATCGATTACAGCGGGGCCGATGATTCTGATTTATTAGATGAATGAGGGAGCCATGGAGGCAATAATCATTGACGGTAAAAAGATTTCCAATGAAATAAAAGATGAGTTGAAAGTGCGGGTCGACCGGCTCAAGGAGAAGGGTGTTACACCCGGTCTGGCAGCCGTCCTGGTCGGCGAGGACCCCGCCTCTCAGATATATGTCCGCAGCAAGGGCAAAGCATGTGAAAAAATCGGCATCTATTCCGAGTTGATCAAACATCCCGCCGAAATAAAGCAGAGTGAACTGCTGGCTATTGTCGATGATCTGAATCATCGTGATGATATTGACGGTATCCTGGTGCAACTGCCTTTGCCGAAGCATATTGATGAAATGACTGTTACTCTTCGAATCGATCCGGCCAAGGATGTCGATGGATTTCATCCGCACAATATCGGCATGATGCTTTTGGGACATCCGACTTTCCTGTCCTGCACTCCTTATGGCATCGTGGAATTGATGCGGCGCTACAACATCGATCCGACCGGCCGGGAAGTGGTTATTCTCGGGCGGTCGAATATCGTAGGCAAGCCGATCGGCATGATGCTGATGCAGAAGGCCAAAATGGCCAACGCCACGGTGACCTTCTGTCATTCCAGAACGGCGAATCTGAAAGAAGTCTGCCGCCGGGCGGATATTCTTATTGCCGCCATCGGTCAGCCGGAGTATGTCAAAGCCGATATGGTCAAAGATGGTGTGGTCATTATCGATGTCGGGATAAACCGCGTCGATGATTCTTCCGTGGAAAAAGGCTATCGGACGGTCGGCGATGTCGACTTTGCAGCCTGTGTTAAGAAGGCCTCGTATATCACACCGGTTCCGGGCGGAGTCGGGCTGATGACGGTGACCATGCTTATGGCAAACACGGTGCAATCGGCAGAAGCCAGAACGAAAAGAGTGAAATAGTTCGAATGCATAATATTGCGCAAAAGCGGCAATATTATGCACCCAATTTTTAATAATTCAATGATTTTATTTTTCCACATTTTAAGTCCCGCATTTTGGCTTAAATAAGAAATTTTTTCCTGCAGTTATCTATTTACATATCATGGGGTTGCAGTCATGTGATTATCCCCGGATGCGATGCAAAAAATACTTTGAAAAATTTGCCCGTAAACCCTTTTGGGGCATCCGCTTTGCTTTTTCCTATAAGGTTATCGACAGCAATTATGAGAATTGATAAAATAACATACGTAGCCCTATTTGTCCTTCTTCTGATCGCCCCGCTGTCAGCCTCGGCCGTCGAGATAGAATATGGTCTTCCGGATTCGCTCCAGGACCTTAATTTCTGGGGGAGCGACGGCGATTTTATCGGGGAGAAGGCGGCCATTTTATGTCCAGATGTCCCGCTGATTGTTGTGACTCCGGAATCAGGATTGGTCGACAGCTTGGTGAAGTATACAATTGACTTGACCCTGCCGAGTGTCGAGATTCCCAAGCTGGGTGGTGTGGCCTTTTCATTTCCGGGCGGTTTCGGGCTGGATCAAATTGTCGATATTACCTATTCGGACGACTATGAAGGCGCCGATCTTGAAATACGCCGGGCTTATATATTCGGAAATACGATTGTCATATTTTTCAAATGGGGTTTGTCGCCGCCGGAAGGCACCGTAATTTCTCTGGAATTTTTCTCGATAAGAAATCCGCAGGCCACTGGATCGTACCGGTTAGCGGCGCTAATCTTCAATAAATGGTTCCGGGTCGAAGCCGGGCCTAATTTTTCCGAAACCTTTGAAATTTATCCTGATCTTCCCATAAGTCTAGTCATATACCCCGACACTGCCATCACCATGAAAGCGGGCACCAATCAAGTCTTTGAGGCAGTAGCCACCGACCGATTCGGCAATAGAATAACGGGTCTTGATTATGCATGGTCGCTTTCTGATCAGTATGATAATGTCGGCATAATTTCGAATGGAAACCTGTTTGCGACGACGGTGGGGATCGGCAAGGTGATTGTCTCCCATGATCCGTTATATGCAGAATCCGGATTGATCACAGTCGGATCGGGTGATCTGGCCCGGTTGAAAATATCCGAATATCCGCCAATCACGGCCTCCGGCGACATCTTCCCATCCCCGGTCACAGTTATTGCCTATGATGCTTTCAGTAATATCAAGACCGATTTTATGGGGTCGGTTTATTTTGAATCCGGCGACCCGATGGCCCAGTTTACCTATAGTGCAGGCAATCCATATCTGTTCACCGAAGATGATACCGGGCAGCATACATTTCCCGGAAGCCGCTTTCAGTTAATGACAATTGGTCAGCAGACCATGACAGTGACTGATGGAATGATCAGCAGTGAAGCGGTTATGATTCTCGTTACCGGCGGGACGATCGCCTCGTTTGATCTCGAATATGATTCAAGTGTGATCGCCGGCAAGCCATATACGGTCAAGGCAGTTAATGTCGTCGATATAGACGGCGGCCCGGCCAATGGTTTGATAATGATAAGTATGATCGAGGGCGGACCCTCACCGGATGGGTTCGAACCGATTCTGAATCCGATTGTGGTACGAAATGGCTCAGGAATGTCGGACCAGTATATGTTCAAGACCGGGCCGACCGTATTAAAAGCTTCATTCGGATCTGTCGAACATGATATATCGTTCAAAGTCCTGCCTGCCGACGTGGGTGACCTGGTGCTGGATTTATATGAGACGCAGTTTGTCGGTAATTCTCTGATGGCGCCGGCCATGATAACGGTCATTGACCGGTATGGTAATATCAAGACCGACTTTGATGCGTCAGTAATGCCGGTAACCCTGGAGGCTGACGGGGGAGAGGTGAATCCTCAAATATTAAATCAAAGCGATGATTTCGCTGATGGCGTCGCTGATCTTTCACAAAAGAGTATCACATATACCGGCAAAACCGGCGAGATTGATTTGTCATGTTATGCGGGGAATATAAATTCGAATGTCGTAACATGCATATTTAACGGCATTACGTTTAAACCTGCGTATAGCTTTCCATCCGAGATATATATTCATGAGGGTGTTCTCCTGAGTTTTAACGCCTTTGCTTTGAATTACGGCAATCTTGAACCCCTGGCGCCGGTTGTCTACACCTCATATTTTACCTCATGTGTGGAGCCCTGTCTTAAAGAGTTGAACCTGGAAACAATAATGCCGGGAGATTCAACCGATTTTCATGCGATTCTTATAACGGACGGACTCGGATCACTCGAAGTCGATACCATAATCATCCTGATGGAAGCGGTTTATCTTTATGCCGGCGATACTATCAAGGTGACGACTCGAATCACCAGCCCGGTTGATGTTGTCGAGCAGATGACTGTCGAATATGTGGAAAATTCGCTGACGGTAGACTCGCTTTTGTCTCCTTCGACTCTTGATTCACTGGCGTTGAAACTCCGTCTGCCGGACGGGATGGATTTTTCATTATCATGGTTTAAGATAGATCTGCTGGTCGAGTCGGAGGATGTATGGCGGATGCTGTTCGACGAAGCGGGCGGTTATTCCCTTGATGGAAATATCCTGACGGTCAATCTGTACGGGCTGGATGTTCCTGATTACCGCTGGTGGGACAATGTGCCCGATGGTTACCGCAATCTGCGAATCGAAGGATATATCAGAACCGGTGATAAATCATATTCGATAAAGCCGCTTGATGATTTCGATTCCGTTTTTGTGGCCTATCCGTCAACCGTTTCATATCAGGCCGGATCATTGACACCGTTGATCGCCGGAGCGGGAGCCGGTCAGGTGTTCGAATTCGATATTGCCGTCGAGGGATATACGGTCATATCACTCAATCCCTGTCTTTCCCGATTCGCGATATATCATGACGGGGCATTCATCGCCGATGCCTGTCTGCTTGAGTCTTATATTCTGACTCCGGGAATTAATCATATCAAGACACGCGAAGTCTATATCCCGGACAGCCTGGTTAACAGCCAGTTGATACCATCTCTCGTATTAAACGGCAGGGAGATATATTATCCCAGAGAGTATGAGTTGTCTTTTGGCGGTGAAGTGATTCAAATCACAGACCTGCCCCGAATAAGGGTGGCCTCGGCCGAGTTGATTACGTTAAATCCGCCGTACGTGAATCAGAGCCAGACATTTTCGATATCGGTTGGTGTGGAGAATTTATCGGAGATGGAAATACCCGGTGTATCGGTTCTTATAAAATCTGAAGATGGTTTGGAAACATTTGCCAGGATAGATAATGTCAAACTTCCGCCGGCGTCAGTTACTGATGTTGTTCTCAGCCTGGCGGCCCCGGCTCAGGCAACCCCGATAATGATTTATAAGGTGGTGCTTTCCGCCAGTGGAGCGGCAGTACTTCCGGCCGAGGATAATACGGTGGCAGTGGTTGTCCAGAAACCGGCCGAAATATCGCTTGAATTCGAATTACATGATGCATACAATGGAATAGTCGATTATGACCAGTCTTTCTATATAATTGCCCGGATGGAAAATCTCGGCGAAGCGAAAGCGGGATCGGGCGAAGTGTCGCTGCTGACCGGCGGGATCGACTTCGGCATTCCCGATTCTTCTGCCATAAGTTTCGAAACCGACAGTTCCGGCATATTCAAATTGACGGCACCGTCGGATGCGGCTACGGCCGATATGATTCTCAAAATCACTAATCCTCCACTGGACATGAACACCGGCCAGCCGGCAATTATCAAATCAGGCTCCGTTGCCTTTACGATAAGAGTGGAACCGAGTTTCGCCGAACTGGTGGTGAATGGTGTCGCGGGGCGCTCACCTTTGATTGTGGAGGGAAGCAGCCGCGAGCTGTTCCGGCTGGAGTTATTCAATAACACCGAGAATTCAGTCAATATCGTTGGTGTCCGATCGATTATTATCAGAGTGACCGACCGCGATGGCAATCCGCTCTCGCCGGATGAGTTGCTTTCATCGGAAGAGTCCGGTTTCTTCCTGGGCAATGAGATGATAGCCTCCGGTGTAACGTCCGATAATCTTTTGCGGATTGTCTTCGATGATGATTATTTCCTGTATTCGGGTGAGGAAGACACTATTATATTCCGGGCGCAATTCAATGATGATATTAATGTCGGCGGCTTCAGCATGTCGATAGACAGCCGGGATATCAGGGCGGTATTTATGGCGGGGCCGCGAGTGAATCAGACTGTTCCGGTTCGCGGAAAACTGACGGATAGCTTCAGAATCGGCGGCAACTTTGCCATCACCATTCCGGGTATGGAGAATTCCCTGACACTCCGTAATAATCCGTTCAATCCCAAGGAAGGCCCGGCTGAAATGGCTTATATACTTGAGCGTGATACCGATGTCGAGCTGGTGATTTACACTCTTACCGGAGAAAAGGTATACGAAAAAATGATGCCGTCCGGATCAAGCGGTGCCGCCGAAGGGCAGAACTATATAAGCTGGGACGGAACCAACAGCGAAGGCAAGATGGTTGTCAACGGCGTATATGTCATGGTATTCAAACCGGCTGACATTGATAAATCCATCAAAATGAAAATAGCCGTGGTGAAATGAGTAAGATAATGCGGACATATCTTCTGATTGTGCTGCTGTTGTTGACGGCAGCAATCTCCGCTGGTGCGGGTGATGCCGGACAGGAATCCCAGTTTTCCATCGGGTCCGGCGTTCGCGCGCTCGGGATGGGGGGAGGATATGTCGGATTGGCGGATGACGCCTCGGCGGTGTTCTGGAATCAGGCGGCCCTGGCGCTTCTGAATGAGCAGGAATTCAATTTTATGCATGCGACCCTTTTTGAGGGGACGATGTATGATGTCGCGGGATATGTGTATCCTCATCCCAGACTGGGCGGATTCGGTGCCTCATTGATGCGCCTTGGAACCGAGGATATCCTGAAACGGGTTGACTGGAGTGAGAGCGGCGACTTTGGATATTATATTGCTCAAATGATGCTTGCTTACGGCCGCAAGGCGGTGGGTGGATTTTATGTCGGATCGGCTCTCAAAATCGTTAATCAATCGATGGACAATAATTCCGCTTACGGTGTCGGCCTTGATGTCTCAGTCTATCGACCGGTTTACAGGGGCCTGTCGGCCGGGTTGCTATTCCAGGATATTATTTCGCCAAGACTGCGGCTGCAGGATGAGCTGGAGACGCAGCCGCATAACATCATGATCGGCGCGGGATATAAGGATCTCAGACTGATAAATAATTTCAGGCACAATATCAATATCGGTCTTGAAATGCCGGAGGAGCGGTCGGCCAAGCTTCATGCCGGCATGGAAACGAGTTATAATGATCTTCTTGATTTCAGGATGGGATACGACCGTGATAATCTTTCATTCGGACTGGGCATATATCTCGGTCGGGCCCGTTTCGATTATGCCTATAAAATTATGGACGGTATCACCGATTCGCATCGCTTTGGGTTGTCGCTCAGATTCGGCATGTCGGTCGAGGAAAAACTTCAGCGCGAAATTGATCTGCAGAATGCGCGTGGCAGCTATCTTATCATGGATGACCGCCGCAAGCAGTATGAATATTTCAAAGACCGCGGTGACTGGTATTTCAAGCGCGACAATGTAGATTCCGCTTTTGTCTTTTATAACAGGGCCCTGGCTTACCGGGAAGGCGACCATTACGTGATGGAAAGAATCAATGAGATCAATAACCTGCGGCTCAAATCCGTCGAAAGTGAAAAACAGACCGTCAGCGAAGATGTGATGCGACGATCGATTGTGGATGGCTATTATGTGCAGGCCAGAGAGTTATTTGACGGCAGGGAATATCTGTCGGCGATGGATATCGTCAAGCTGGCTCAGGAGATGGATGGCAGCGACCGCCGGTTTATCGAGCTTGAAAACTCCATCCTGGCCGGAATCGACAGCAGTATAGTAAAACTGCTTAATGAAGCCGAGACCGCCGAAAAAGCGGGGCGTTTGACCGAGGCGATCTCTGCTTACGACAAAATTCTTCAATTATCGCCGGAAGACGTTACCGTCAGAGAACTGAAAGGCAGAGTCGGGGAAGCGATTAACGTGGCGCGGCTGATAAGTGATGGTGTCGAGGCCTTTTACCTCGGCCGCCTGTCGACATCGGAGCAGAATTTTAACAATGTCCTGAAGCTGTCGCCCGGCAATATCGTGGCCAATGAATATCTTAATAAAATAAGCGCCCTGCGCCAGAAACCTTCCGGCCAGACCGAACTGGAAAAAGACGAAAAAGTCTGGAAGATATATCTCAATGCCCTGGAGTATTATCGCAACGGCGAATACGACAAGGCGATTGAACTCTGGCAGGAAGTGCTTAAATATTATCCCGGAAACGAACAGACTCTGAATAATATTACCCAGGCCAGGTTACGTCTGCAATCAAAAGAATGATTACTTCGCGCCTTCCGCAGGGGCCTTTTTAGTTGTAATTACCGGCCAAAAGATTAATATTAATAACATGTTCAGGAAACCGGTCAGAGAAATTAACGGTGAGTATCAGGCCACCGAGAAATCGTTGCCGGCCATTCAGGATATGGTCAGGGAGACCTGTATCAATGCCGGCATGTCGCGGAAGAATGTCAATGCCGTCATCCTGGCCATCGAAGAGGGTGTCACCAACATCATCCGTCATGCCTATCTCTATGAATCCGGTATAATCCGCATTCGGACCGTCGTTTTCAAAAAAAGAATCGTTTTTTCCCTGATTGATCATGGCCGTTCCTTTCAGCCCGACAGCGCCGGGCGTGTCGATTTGAAGAAACTCGTCGAATCAGGACGAAAGGGGGGGCTCGGTTTTTACATGATAAACAAGATCATGGATTCGGTCGAATACCTCTCGACACCGGGCTTCAACGAATTGCGCATGACCAAGCTGATTTCTCATCAGCCGGAAAGAGCCCGATTATTCATGGGTCGCATGTTTACGATCAGGGTCAAGTTTTCGGTTTATACTTTCCTGATCATGCTGACCATTATCGCCGGGGCGTACCTGTCTTTGAACAGCCGCCTTACCAAAAATATCCATCAACACCTGACCGATAAAGTAACGTCACTATCCAAGACCATTGCGGATCAGGCCGGGGGATACATTCTCAACCGGCGCTCCGATGTTGAATTCGACGAACTTGTCAGGAGCTATCTCAGGGCGAATCCGGAACTGAATATGGTTATCCTGGCTGATACCGCCGGCAATATTCTGGCCGATTCGCGCGATATCAGGAACCTTCACCAGGAATATATTCCTCCGCCGGAAGTGTCCCTGACCGATATCGGGACTCCCCAGATATATAAAACCGATCAGGGTAAGCTGATTCATATCAGTCATAATATTGTCAGCGGCGGCAAAAAAATCGGGATGGTCCACATTGCCTATACCGATCGAAAGCTGTCGGAGCAGATCAACACCGAGCGACGGCGGATTATTATCCTGACCATAGTCGGTCTGGCCTTCGGCGTCGGCGGAATTTACCTGCTGTCCAATTATTTTGTCAGCCCCATTGTCCGAATCG
>JBFMFJ010000057.1:0-13056 GCA_040752235.1 Candidatus Zixiibacteriota bacterium
ACTGGTCATCGGCAAAATGCTGTTCAAATCGAGACAGCCCGATATCCAGCTTAAAATCCCGGTCGGGTGACAATTCATAAGACAGCGAAGAATTGAACATTCGCCGATTATCTTCGGAATAAGCGGCTTCATTCTGAGCTTTGGCTCCCCCCGGAAGACCGCTTTCCGATTTATAGTACTGACCGGAATAGGTAAATTTCAGTTTTTCATCGATCTGATAAATGCCCGATCCGAAATAATTGGCGGATTCATTATGATTGTTGATTCTTGTGCCCGAATATATCACCGGGTCGGGTTCGACCTGGTAGTTGAAATCGAAATCGCCGACCGACTGCCTGAGGCTGTAGGCGAAATTTCCCGAAAATTTGCTGGATATCATCAGATCCGAAATGTCAAAATGATACAGCTCGTTCTTCCAGCTGCCCCACCCCCGTTCGCCCTCGATCGACAGCTTATCGCCCAATTTTGTTTTCTGGGTTATAATATTAAGGACCCCCCCGAGAGCGTCGGGACCGAATTCGGCCGATGCTCCGCCCTTATGAATCTCCAGCCGCTCGACCATTTCGATCGGGATACTGCTCAGATCGGCGACGCCGTTGCCGGAAGAATTTATACGATGCCCGTCGACCAGCACCAGAACATGCTCGGGTGCACTGCCTCTGATTTTTACCTGTGACCGCCCCGATCCGGAACCTGTCTCCTGGATATAGACACCGGGAACAGTCTCCAGAAGTTCCGGTATATCGCGGGCCCTGGAACGGATAATCTCATCCTTTTGCAGGATTTCCACATTGTCGGCGGTCAATCTTCCGCGGCTCCCCTGAACGGTAATCTTCCCCAGATAATACACCTTTCGGAACAGCCGAATATTAACCTGCCGGCTGATGCCATCGACAATCTTGACGCCGGCCTGATAGGCGTTTTCATAGCCGGGCGCCATTATTTTCATGGTGTATTCTCCGGTGGGGAGATTATCGAAACCGTAAAATCCGTACTCATCCGAGGCCGCCGTATAGCCGGTTCCCTGGATATCGACAACCGCCCCGATAAGAGGCGTTCCATCCTCGGCGTCGATAATAAGCCCTTTAAGGCTGGTCACCGACTGGGCGGAAATATTCCCGGCTGTGGTTATTAATATCAGGAGAAGCAGGGGGATAAATGAGCAGGATTTTTTTCTCTGATCAGCCGTCTCGCTTCGGGCTCCCATCGCGCCCCTTTCAAGCCTGCGGAGACGGGCTAAAAAGAATCGCCACATGGCTTTCTCCGCTTGTTGCCAGTGGCGCGGTCTGTCCTGTAACGGTCAGCCCGCGCTGACAGCAACAAAATTGGTTGATTCGCGGTGCGGCAGGCCTCCTGGCTTCGGCATCCAGCCCTTCAGGGACGCCTTCCCTGCCTTGCGGCAAGTGGCTTGTCGCCCTGAAAGTAGCCGTTACAGTAGCGGGGCTGCGACGGATTCACACCGTCTTTCCTATTCTCCGTCCACCCTGGACGGCACCGCACCTATCTGATCACTATATAAAAAATCGTTTTTGAGCTGTCAATCGTAAAAATGAAATTTCCCTGATTTATGTTTTTCCGGTTCATTTGACATTCGGATAATTTCTGTTTTAATTACCGGTGTATAAAATTGGAAAACAATTCAAAATCATAAACAGGAGCTATTACCATGCCTGACAAAGTAAAAGAGTTATGGCCGGAACTCGAATGGATAAAGGATGAAAAACTTCGCAAGCAGACCGCCGACACCTGGTCGCTGGCTCTGAAGGAGAGCAAACTCGACGCCGACGATCTCAATGTCATTCCCTTTACATTAAAGGCCAAGGACTGCAGCGTAACATTTATGGCGCATAAGCGTGCGGTGGTTCATATGTCATATGAGTGCGGCAAACTCATGCAGAAATTTTTCAAGGATGATTTGCCCATCAATCTCGATGTGGTCGTAGCCGGCGCCATTCTGGCCGATGTCGGCAAACTGCTGGAATACGAGAAGGTCAACGGCAAAGCGGTAGTCAGCGAATACGGCCACCATGTCCGGCATCCCTTCTCGGGTGTCGGTCTGGCGATGGCCTGCGGCGTGCCGGATAAGGTCCTTCACATCATCGCGGCGCATGCCGGCGAGGGCGACATGGTCAAGAGAACAACGGAGGCTTATATTGTCCATCACTGCGATTTTATGAGTTTCCTTCCCTTTATGAATAAATAAACCTTTAGAAGTACCATGGGAAAAGATAAAAGAATGAAAGGAAAAAAAGGGTCACAGGACGGGGCCTCAGACGATAAACAGCATGGCATCGATGCGGAGAAAGCGGTGGTTTCACCATATGCGCGAGAACGCCGTATCTGGATGATTGTCTCCGGTCTGCTTTTGATTGCCTGTGTTGTCATGTTTTTCTATATGTGGGATGCCCGGAGCCAGTTGAGCGATTATGACTATAATCTGGTCAATTGCATGCTGGCTCTTGATGAATCCAATCTGGCAAAGGAAGAAGCCGACCGGGAATTGCGAAAAGCACAAACTGAACTCGATGGGCTCAGCCTGCGATTTTCGGGAGAGCAGAGCATACCTGATAATTACATCAAGGAATTTCAGAGCAAGGGAGTCTCCCGCCCGGTGCCTATGATTATTTCGGACCTGTACGGCAAAAAGGAGCTAATTCCCTACAAGGCATCCGCTTCCAATCGCAGTATGCGTTTCAATGACCGGAACCAGATATACCTGATCAGCCCAAAACGAGCTTTTGCTTATTTTACGGACGGGACGATTTTCGGCTGGATGTTCCTGCAGTACAGAATCAATGAGGGCGGCGATATAAGCTGGAGAGTTATCGAATCATACTGCCCTTATTACGATAAATAGGCATCATGGTTCGAAAAGGAAGGGGGTAGAGATGATAAAGCGGATTCATGAACGGCTGGCTCGGGATAAAATCAAGGCCAAAATAATTCCCGTCGCGCGGGCGAATGATCTGAAAAACTGGATCGAAGAACAGCACCGCCGAGGCATTATTTTCGAGGGAGTCTATAAACAGTACTACCCTAATATAAAATTCAACCCGTTTGACAGTCTCCCCGGTGCAAAATCAATCATTGTCGCCGCCGTCCCCAGACCGATTACCAAAGCAACCTTTGCACACCGCGGCAAGGAGTACAATTTCTATCTGCCGCCGACATACTCATACAACCTCGAAACAACACAAGACGTCATGTCGATGATTAAAGAAATCATCGCTCCGGCCGGATATCATATCGCTGTCGCAAGACTGCCGGAAAAAATGCTGACCGTTTGCTCGGGATTGGGGGAATACGGCAGAAACAATATCAGTTATGTTCCCGGAATGGGGAGTTTTCATCAACCGGTCGCCTATTACACCGATATGGAACCGGAGGAAGACTCCTGGCGAGAGCCAGCCATGATGGATGTCTGCCTTGACTGTTTCGCCTGCATGCTGGACTGCCCATCGGGCGCCATACCCGAAGGCAAATTCCAGCTCGATGCCAGCCGATGTATCGTATTCTACCATGAAGTACCGGGCGATTTTCCCGCATGGCTCAAAACCGAGTGGTATGAATATTTAATCGGATGCATGTATTGCCAGCGCGTTTGCCCGGTCAATGAACCATTTATCGACTGGGTCGGCGAAGAGGAGTACTTCACTGAAGAAGAGACGGCATTAATTCTGAACAATGCCATGTCCGAGGAGAAATATCCGGAGACATTCGCCAAAATGCGCCGCTTTGGTATCGAAAACATGAAAATTATTCCCCGCAATCTAAGGATACTGATGGAAAGATGAATCGAATAACCTGGGAAGATTTTGAAAAAGTCGAATTGCGTGTCGGGACAATAATAAAGGCGGAAGATTTCCCCGAAGCGCGCAAACCGGCATATAAGCTTACCATAGATTTTGGAGAGTACGGTATCAAGCGTTCCAGCGCGCAAATCACAGAGTTATATTCCATTGAAGATTTGATCGGAAAGCAGGTGGTTTGTGTCATGAATTTTGCGCCGAAGCAGATCGGTCCATTTGTCTCCGAGGTTCTCACGACCGGTTTCCCCGATGAGCAGGGCCGTGTTGTCCTCATCTCCCCGACGCATACGGTTCCCGACGGGATGAAGTTGTTTTGATAATTAAGAGATGTTTATAAAGTGGTGTCGGGTGCCCTTCCTTCGTCAGGATTTACAACAGTGACCCGACACCACTTTTGTTTTTTGGGTATAAATGCGCAAGTGCTGTCAGGTCTCTGCACCTGACAGCACAAATGAATGTTGGGCTGGGTGGTCGCGCAAAATTTATTTTAGGCGGTTTTTTTAATAAACATCCCCAAACAAGTTTGGGAATGCCACCCGGATGTTGTCCATTGTCGTGTCAGGTCTTGCGTGAGGTTCGCCGAGCGTGTGACCTGACACTGGCTAAAGAAACCTCTTAAAATGGATTCTCGCCTGGGCGGGAATGACAAATAAAGGCGGGAGTGATAATTATATATATTATTGGTAATCTTATCGCTTGAACCAACTCTTCTTTTCCTTAATCATCTCCGGGAAAAGAGGGGCGCGGAGTTCTTCGGGGAGCTGCACTTTGGGTCGGAATAAGCCGAGATACCGCTGGTACCATTTCCAGTTCTTCTTCTCGGCCTTCATGAATTTCTTGATGGCCTTTTCGCGCTCGAACAGGACGGCATCGTACTTCTCGATTTTCTGTAGCAGGTTTTCGACATTCTCGCGCCGCTCCATGGCAAGCCGGAAAGTATCATAGTCTTTGAAACTGAAAACGGTCTGCACCATCGGTTCGATAAAAACCATCATCTGGGCGCCGATATAATTCAGGGGCCGGGCCGATTCGAGAAACAATATCGCCGGGACCGCCATCCGCCACATGATTATTCGCTTGGCGACTTTTTCCAGAACCGCATCCTCTTCCGCAGGAATGGGCGGCTTGCTCTCATCATGCGGATCATAATTGCTGCGAAACAGCGACATGTTAAGCCCCTTCGCTTTCGGCGGATTTATTTTTTTCCATCCGCTCTTTCACGAATGCTACGACTTCATCCTTGTTGTACCAGAACTTTATGTAAATGCCGCGAAAGTTTTCCATACGAGACGGTCTCATGAACGGCGACAGCAAAACACCATTCTTGTCCACATAGCAGGTGCGATATTGCGACCACTTTTTCTGAAGATTCTGTGTTGTCGTCCTGACATAAATTGAATCCTCGGTAAATTTGTATCTGGTCGGGAAATAATATGACGTCAGCGACCCGAAAAGAATCAGCACCGCCAGAACTCCAAACCATACCGATGATGTCGCATAGTACACCAGACCTATTATCACGAGCAGGAAAATGGTCACCAGGAAGGCCACCCGGGGATTCTTTTTGGCCGGATGACAGGTCCATTCAAGTGTCTTTTCAGCAACCTGAGAGGCGGTCTTATCGGTTTCCTGAGTATTTCCGCCGCCGGTCAAATCCAGCGAAAGTTGTTCTTTCTCTTTATCCGTCATAACGCCTATTTATCGAGCGATTCCGGGGTGCGATATCTTTCTTTTTTGACTTTACCCAGCATCTCAAGATATTCCCTGGGGTCGATAATTTTTTTCTCTATCAAAAGCGTCACCAGCGCTTCCTGGGCCAGGTTATTCGACAGCGCCAGCTCTTCATATGTGATATCCCGTTCCTTGCCGTCAACATACATCTTGAGGGCAATTTTTTTGTCATCGGTCATGAAATTGCTCCGCTTATAATGTTACCGTCCGTCACTAATTTTACGCACGGCAGAGTATCAGGTTTTTGATTATTTCGCCAGTTAATCTCAATCATTTTGGAATTGAATCCGGCTCTACCCGATGCGGCAATCCATCTTCGATTTTGTATACGGGCAGGGCGATATTTTCACGGTCATTGCCGAAAGTGATTTTTCCCGAAGCTCCGGGGTAATTTCTTATGCCTGACAGATAACCTGTTATTTCGGAATGGGAGTATTTGCCCGATTTAAGCGCTTCGCAGACCAGGCTCATGGCATCATATCCCAGCGCTTCCAGCCGTCCCGGCTGCCGTCCGTAGTGCCGGTCAAAATCGGCAGCAAATGCCTGCATCTCGGTATTGTGTGCATCCTCAATCAATCCGGAAGCAAAATAACATCTTTTGGTTATCGCCGCGCCAAGAGCATAGACGGTGCTGTTTCCCCAGCCGTCTCCCCCGAGATAAACGGTATTGAGATTATAGAAATTAATTTGCGGCAGAAGCTGCCTTAACTGGCCGGCGTCGGCTGGTATATAGATACAGTCCAGCCAGACCGGGACTTCTTCCGCTTCGATAGTATCGCCGTTTTCATTCATGAAGGTGATGGAATCCAGAAGAGCCTTCACGGCCAATGACTTCAAATCGCGAATATACGGCCCGAAATCGGTCTCTTTGGGGCGGAAATATTCTATCCCAAGTATGGTTCCGCCAAGCTTCTTGAATCTCTCGGCAAAAGCTCTTGCCATTCGCATGTTTTCGGAACTCGTCGGAGTGATAATCGCGGCGGTATCGGCTCCTAACAATTTAACGGCCAGGTCAGCCATTCGTATCCCCTGCCAGTCAATATTGGGCGGCAGCTGGAAACTGCTTTTGGAGAGTTTTGTCAATCCTCCCTCGGTCGCGGCAGGCACAATCAGCGGCATATCGGCGCAGGCCAGCACTGCCGAGGATACCGATGTTTCATCGCTGGTCAGCGGCCCGATCGCGGCGGTTATACCCTCATCAGCCATCTGCTTGACTATCCGGGCCGCCTCCACCGCCTCGCCGCGGCTGTCATACACGATCGGCTTTAACTGCCGGCCGGTACTTTCGCCGTATTCCCCCGCCCGCAGTTTGATTCCATCCAGCAATTGTTCGCCGTACTTTTGCATCTCACCCGATAGCGGCAGCACCACCCCGATATTGGCCTGACGTTTTAACAGAGTATTGGCCTGTGTGATCAGTTCCGTTGCCTCCGCACCCGGGCAGGAAGCCAGGAGAGCCGGCACCGATTGCAGACTTCCTTTATTGATCAATCCCCTGGCCACGGCGGTCAACAGACGGCACCGCCTGTCCGCGGGAAGATTAATATTCCTGACCTTCTCGACAAATCCGGCCCGGCCGAATGGAATGGCTTTCTCAATAGAATTCAATAGAAGTCCGTCAAGGTGACTTTCCCTGGAATACCGATACGATTCAATATAGTTGTTTATGGCTTCATCCGGATGCGAGAGACGGAAATTGTTATTCCCAAGAAATAAATAGGCAAATGAAATATACTCGGTGTTGGGATAATCATTTATCAGACGGCGAAGGTCATACAGGCTCATCTCATAACGGCCGGCATAATATCCCGCCTTGCCCTTGAAGAAGAGGAATTTGGCCCGATTCTGATGTTCGGGGAAGGAATTCACCAATTCAGCAAACTGAGAATATGAGGCATCATAATCCCCCTTTTGAAGCAGATCAAAGCCCTTTTTAAATAATATCCCGGCGTCATCGGCCACCAACGCTGCCGGCCACAGCAGCATCAAAAGCAGAATAAGAAGAACGCTATATTTTAACGAGTTGCCTCTCACTATAGAGAATACTTGCCAAAATCTTCGGGATTAATTCGTTTCAGCCTTTCGGCCAGCGATTCCGTCTCTGCCTTCATATCTTCCGGCATATCGGGAACGCCGATCTTAAACAACGATTCCTCGGCATAAATCGGGGCTTTGACCTTCAAAGCCAGAGCGATGGAGTCGGAGGGTCTGGCATCGATCTCATGCATTACGCCGTCGCATTTCAGCCAGATCCTCGCGTAATAAGTCTGCTCTTTCAATTCAGTAATGGCAATTTTCTCGACTTTGGCTGACAGTACCGAAATAACCGTCTTCAGAATATCATGAGTCATCGGCCGTTTCGAATCCAGATGAGACAATTCCATGGCAATCGCCCAGGCTTCCGCCTGACCTATCCAGATCGGAAGCTTCTGGTTTGTCTCATCATGGGACAGGATAACCACAGGCGAATTGGTAATCAGATCCAGTGCCAGTCCGTCAACCTTTACAGCTAATAAAGCCATTACTTACGCCTTCCTTATAACCCACAATTTGACATTGGCAACAATGTCTTTTTCAACCTTAATCGGGATAGTATAAACCCCAAGCGATTTAATCGGCTCTTCCAGCAAAATCGATCTCTTGTCGATATTCATGCCTTCCGCCGCCAGAAGTTCCGCGATATTCTGAGATGTCACCGAACCGAAAATCTTGTCCTCTTCACCAACCAGCACTTCACTGGTCAAAGAGAGTTTCTCCAGATTCAGCTTCACTTTTTCAGCTTCGCGCAGACGCTTGCGCTCGCGAATCTTGCTCTGCATCTCGATTTCACTGATCGCTTTCAGGTTACCCTTGGTCGCCGGTATTGCAAGATTTCTTGGAATCAGGTAATTGCGGCCAAATCCGGTTTTTACTTCAACCGTCTGTCCGACCTTACCGACATCAGGAACATCCTGCCGAAGAATGACCTTCATAATTCTATCCTTTCATATAATCAATATACTCTAACCAATCATCCTTGCCCGGACTTTTCTGAAATCGAAATAACTGTCGAACAGGCCGATCATCGCGGCCATCATAAGCCCGGGAAGCTGTAAAAAAACAAACCCCAAATAGAACAACACTTTTAATATAAGCGATAATCTTACTTTTTTCAGAAAAAATTCGATTACCGCAAAACCGAAGAGGGCATAAAAGAAGCCCAGAAACAGCAAGGCGTTGTCGGCGATTACTTTCAATATATCCGGTCCGGTTAATCTTGTCAAAAGAAACAGACCTGCAATATATATAACTAATTGCGGCATTTTCCAATAGATGAAATTCCCCAAACCGGGATGGAATTTGCGCATCATGTCCAGAATCATCTTCAAAATCAACCAGCCGACGAATAAGAGAGTTACACCATGAAGCGCCATGAATGCCGGCGCCAGCCGCTTCGTCATGCCTAAGAGCCCTTCAAAGCTGTCGGCCAGATCGGCCTTAAAGGCATCCGAAGTATCCAGAGATCCGACCATACTCAGCATCCAGCTGCCGAAAGCATCAATGGACTCATTGAATGGTTCTCTTATTGAATAAAAAAACAGGAGGGACAATACCACTGATACGGTCATACCCGCGAAAAAAGCCTTCCGCGGCGTAATTCCCAAAGCCATGGCACGACCGAACACCGCACCCGGCACAGCTGCCACCGCCCAGAATGAAACCATCCACGGTTTCAATCCGTGAACCGAAAGCAGAACCCCGAGGGAGCCGAGCAGACCGATTGTTAATAGTATATCCATTTTGTTAATCGCCAAATATAACGCCGCAAATACCGCTGCCAGACTGATCATATAATTCAGCACCGGAACAAACAGCGTCACCGGAAAAACCAGCAACAGAGGCAGACAACTGAATCCAAGAATTGGTGTGATGTCCTGTCTGTTCGGAATCATGCCACCTCCGCCGCCTCGTTTAGCGGTAAAATTCGCTGGTGAACGGCATTATTGCCAGATGCCTTGCTCTCTTGATAGCGATTGTCAAAATCCGCTGATGCCGAGCGCAATTGCCGGAAATGCGACGAGGGACGATTTTCCCTCTCTCATTGGTAAAGCGCTTCAGCAAGCGATCATCATGATAATCAATAGTGTTTATCTTATCTTCACAAAAACGGCAGATTCGTTTTCTTCTTCTGTCGAAATCCGCTATCTTATTCTTCATTCTTTCCATTCGCATTTATATTTATCCTATCCAGACATGGTCATATGACCTTACGGCATGATCGACCGTCATTAATCAGACGCCGCCGGCCACACCGCCGTCTATCAAAATGGTTATAACTCATCCTCATCCGGGCCCATATCGTCCGGTGTTGACTCATCGATATCGTCATCCGATTCATGCTCATCATCGGCAACCTTCGAAGCAGAATCATCGGCAACTTTCGAAGCAGAATCATCCTCTCCACGACGCGAAGAAGAATCATGGCGAGCAGGAGCACCTTCGTCAAAATGAGCGTGAGCCGGGGCAGCCCCGCTTTCACCGCCGAGTGCCGGATATTTTTTCTCCAGGGATCCTTCGAACTGAACGGTCAGATAACGAATGTAAGATTCCTCGATCCGGAAAAATCTGTCCAACTCGGTCAGCAAATTGTTGTTGCCTTCAAAAACCAGACGAGTGTAATAGCCCTGAGTGAATTTCCTGATAGGATATGCCAGACGACGAATACCCCAGCGGTCTTCAAATATGATCTTGCCTTCATAGCGGGAAATCAATTCGGTTACTGATTTGATTTGTCGGTCGAAAGCAGCGTCGTCGGCCTGTGGACTCAGAATAAAGGTAGTCTCATAGATACGCATTCAAATCCTCCCTATGGACGTTTACGTTCAAACGGCCCCGGATTACTCTGTCTCGCTTTCATCCGGAGCAGGGTCGCTATTATAAATACTCATCGCCTCTTCCGGGCGATGGGTCAATGAATATAATACGGCATCACCTGCTTTTTCAAGCATTTTCTTTACTTTTTCCGCCTCTTCATCAGGAAAATGACCCAAAACATATTCAATCGAACCGATATTTTCCGGAATCGGCCCGATTCCCAGACGCAGCCGCATGAATTCGCCGCTTCCCAGATGGTTAATTATCGACTCAAGTCCGTTATGGCCGCCGTCCGAGCCCCGTTTCCTGATTCGCATTTTGCCCAACGGCAGGTTATAATCGTCGACCACGACCAGAATTTCACTTAAATCCAATTCGAAATCAGCCATCGCCTGACTGACGGCGGCACCCGAATTATTCATATAAGTCGTTGGCCAAATTAATCTTATCTCTCTGCCATCAGATTTCTTTTCGGCCCAGGCGTAGAGAGAATGTTCCCGACGGCGGCGCAACCGCCACTTTTTGAAGATCAGGTCGAGAACATCAAATCCCAGATTATGTCTGGTTCCGGCGTATTTTTCTCCGATATTTCCCAAACCGATAATTAATGAAATCATTGCCTTTTCCTCGTAAAGCAGAGCCAAAAATAGCAAAATCGAATCGTTTGTCAAGCAACGGTTTTTTTTGAATAGTCGATCGGACTACAGGTATATAAAATAAAGACAAAACCGGCATCGGGAGGTGAGCAAAGTGATTATTTTTGAGCAGAAAGAAGATATAGCCCCGGTCTGCCCGCACTGCAAAAGGGAAATCGAGAAGGTCTGGTTCCGGGAATTAAAGGGTGATCTCGGCAAAAGATGTCAATACTTTTGTCCGAAATGCCGCGGGACGCTGGGTGTTTCACACCGTAAAGGCCTGACATTCGGGTGGTAATAACAAATTCTTTGATATCTTCAGGATTGCAAAGAGATTCCCTCCTGAAAACTCTTTGCTTTTGGCGACGAGAAATATATTTTTAATATATGCCCATCTATTATCCCAAGCAGGACTTTATTGATTTCTATATATCCATAGCTCCCGATAAGGGGGGCGCCTATGCCCTATTTGATAAGAACGAAGCCATCTTCTTCGGCTGGACCAGGGTCAGTATCCGGGAGGAATTATATAAGCATAAACGAGGATTGTATGGCCCCTGCACCAGGGCGGCGGTATATTTCAATCATCAGCCGACCTTGTTCCCCGATTATAAATTTCGTGAGTTGATGCGGGAATTCGAAAAAGAATATGGCCGCAAGCCACGATGTATGACCGGGTAAAATCCGGCTATTACTGAATAAAAATGACCGGAAGACCGGTATCGAGTGCGCCGTACAAGGCGGTGGCATCCTCAGAAGAGACTTTGACCTCAATAATTTCCGTTCCCAGATAATTTTCCAGAAAGCTCCGCCCGGATTCGATTATATTGCCTGCCTGAGAAAAGGATTTTCCTTCCAGATCGGTGGTTATCTTCATTTGTATCCCGCCGTCCCAGGTGACAGCCAGTTTCCCCACTTTGTAGCGCTGAATCCTCTCCGGCGGCGCATTGGTCGCCTCGGAAACGATATTGAGAACGGTATCGCTTAGTTGCAGCAGTCCCTCATAGAGATGCGCCCGTTTGACATAATGCACCAGATGAAGGCTGTCGGCATCTCCGCCGATAAGCAGGCCGATTTCTTCCGGTTTCGAGATAAGCTCCATCGGGATCGACCTGACAGTTGCTCCACGAAGTCTCAGTGTCATCCGTGACTGTGAGAAATCGATTATCAGGTAAGGGCCATCCTGTCCGGACAGTTGCTGTTCGGCTTCAAGCAGTTTCAGCCGCAGTTCCATGGAATGCAGCTCACCCTTCATCCCTATGCGATAAACGCCATAACTTACGACTATTATCAAGGCGACCGCCATGACTGCGGCCCCGATTATGTAGAATCTTTTCGGCATTGCTTTAGTAAATATAGATCGGCGTTCCCATGTTTACCATGTTAAACAATTTTCTCAGGTCGGTCGAACCGACCCGCACGCAGCCATGCGTCACGCTGACGCCCAGCAGGCGTTCATATATCGTACCATGAATAAAATAACCATCGCCGAATCCGAGCGCATATTCACCGAGCATCTCCGGATCGAGACGCTCTCCCTCATTTTTCGGTATAGTTTCGTTTTCCTCGATAAAAGCCCAGTCAGGCTTTCGCCACCAGGGATCGGTCAGTTTGGAATTGACGGCAAAAACACCGGCGGGAGTATCGAATTCCCAATGGCGCCCTGAAGACGAGTCTATTAATTCCGCTCCTGAGCCGGTCGAACATGTAGCTGCCAGAAGAATGGAATCGGCCGTCCGCAGATAGAGCATATTGGCGTAGCGGTCGATGACAATATAGGGACGGCGCGGCTGTAATTTCCCCAGTTTGCGCTCGATTTGCCTGATACGATTTTTGAGATCGGCTTCATCTTTCGCGTCCGATTCCGTATTTTCCGTCATCTTTTGCCGGGAGACGGATTTCAGCCGCACTATGAAAATCGAGGCAGCCAGGCCGACCACCCAGACAACTATTAAGTACAATATGATTTTCTTCGGTGTCATTATATACCATTGGAGTGCCGCACAATTGTTACCGGCGTCCCCACT
>JBFMFJ010000058.1:0-12886 GCA_040752235.1 Candidatus Zixiibacteriota bacterium
ACCGTTATCAAGCAGAAAGCGCACCATATCAGGATGACCATAAAAAGCGGCTCCATGCAGTGGTGTGCTCCCGCTTGCCGATGCGGCATTGATATCGGCTCCCTGAGACAGGAGATACTTGGCGATTTCAAGCAGGCCGTTGTAGGCGGCTTTGTGCAATGGGCTGTATCCTCCGTTATCGACGGCGTTTACTATTTGCGGGTTTTCCTGAACCAGTTCTTTGACGGCTTCGAGATTTTGTTGCTCAATAGCGGTAAAAATATCGATATTTGAAGCCCGGGTCATTACTGCCAGTCCGATAAAACAAATCAACCGAACACAGGTCTTGATATATGTCATATATAACTCCCTGATTATTCTTTATGATAGATTCATACAGTTTATCATTTACAGACGTTGAGGGGTTCAAATTGTTGCAGTCATAGTATCAGCGGCCGGAGTCCGGCGTAAGAAATATTTTATCAGGTCTCTCCGATAAAGGCGGCGTGGAGGAGTTTCATGCCGCATTTTTTGTAGAGGCGAATTGCGGCTTCATTGGCGACGGCAGTATAAAATGTATAGTACTTGATTCCATGCCGCCGGAAATAGATCTTGGATTCCATCAGCAGTTTGGTGGCGATACCCCGGCGGCGATATTCTTTCACAACCATCAGGGCGGATATGGCGCCGACTTTCTTGATTTTATAGAAACGCGGCTGTTCGCGAATAGCGACTGAGGCATAGCCGACTATTTTACCATCCACCAGCGCAATGATGGTGGCGCTGTTATCCGATTCAAGAGATTCCTTGAAGCGGCCGGAGATATCGGCATCGGTGAGATTGTCGGTATCGAAAAACTCCTCGTGATGGTCCTGATATTCATTGAAGAAGTCGCGGCACAAGGCAAGGACCGTATCAAGATCGTCCTCTGGACGCAACTCACGTATTGTAATCATCTTTTTGTCACAATCTATTTCGAGATGTAATTATTACTCTCGTTCCGGCTATTCTGTCTCCAAAGCGGGCACGCTCGCTTGACTTTGCAATGAGTATTATACCGATTATACAAAAAACCGGCAGACCGTCAATTAAACGCAGGATATTTCTGACAATACTTTTCGCCAACCCGGGATTGCCGCCATTGATATTGACGACCCGAATGCCGGTCAGCATTTTGCCCGGGGTCGCCCCTGCAAAAGCCTCGAATAAAATGAAGTACATGACTATTATCACAAGGAATATAATGCAGATGGGATCGGTCACGAACCATCCGCTGACCCACTGATGATCGCCAATATCCATAATCCATTTGCCCTTGACGATTTTCGTAATTGGGAAAAAGAGAAGGCTGAGAATGACAAAATCGATAATCAGGGCGAAAAAGCGAGGCATTAGCCCGGCGTAGCGATGACTTTCGCGGTCATTGACGTTTTCCATGTTTTATTAAAACTCCCGGATAACAGAAAAATTAGTAAACCTAAAATGCAGTATCAACAAATTTATTCAGAGTGGACAACAAGTTGTTAGGAATAAAGGAGATAACAGCATCTCTGGCAGTAAGGAATTCCTGCTTATAATTTGTCCTGCACATGAATAAGGCTGATCTTGCAAGATCAGCCTTATTTCTCCAATCGGTTTTATTTTCTTGGGGGGCCACCACAGGAATTTAGCCACTGCGAACATTGGCAGGGAGCCGGGCCTCCCCTGTAAAGATAAGTAATCAGATAAGTAACATCGAGAATATTAACGAAACAATTGCAATTGGCATCACCGGAGCAAATTGGATATGGTATAGGGGCAGGGCCTCCCTTGTACAAATAATTAATAAGAAAGGTTATATCTAGAATATTGGTTGAACCGTTACCATTGGCGTCACCGGAATTGCAGTCGCACGCCACCTGTTGCGGCTTTGAGCATATTTCAGGATGCTGGGCAATCCAGGCCCGGGCCTTATCAATGGTCGCGGACAGGCCTGTAATGCCTCCATTCAGCTCGGAGGCGAGTATTTTGCAAAAGATGAGAGTATCTCCGGGTTGGATATTCCATTGGCCATACACACAAACAGTGTGCAAGTCAGTATAAAATGAATCCGGCCAACTACTCTCCCAATAAGAATATCCATATTTGTCGACAAAAAGCCGATACATCTGTTCGGGAACAAAGGCATTCCTTGGATAGACATAGGTTCCATTGTTTTCGGTCCACATTGCCCTGGGATCGCCAATGCTATCCGCGGAACTGTAATAGGGAGTTTTGTAACCAACGACATAGGCATTACCACCGGCTCGCTGATCGGCAAGGATGCAATCATTATTTTCTATGCTGTCCGGTCCGTACTCACCTCCATAACAATACATCAGTTTTCTAAAGTAGTCAAAATCCGAACCGTTTCGGGTCCCGGAGTCGGAAGGAATATCCCAATCAAGTATTTCACCGAGATAAACGCCGGAAATAGAAGTACCGGAATTGTTGAAAAATTTTTGTCTCATAACAATGAATTTGGAGGCATCCAGAGCCAACGGAGCATAATATTCGAGCTCAATTCCAATTGATGAATCCTTTGAAACGAATTGCCCTGAGTATCCATACTGATAATCAGGATAAGATGTCGAATCCGCATAGGGTTCTTCAATTGGAGTGAATCCGTCGGCGGAGAGCCAGTCAGTATTATACATTGAATAATTTAAGATTGTATCGCCGTTTTTGATGTAGGATACAAAGGGGCTGGCCTGATAGAGATAAGCGGCAGAATTATCATCTTCAAAAGCCATATTATTTGTGGTATCACAATCATCAAAAAAGTTCAGATTATACCCGCCACCACCGGCAAGGGCTTTTTCATAAGTGTGTTGCGGACCCTGGTAAAGCCCGCCGATTGGAATCACACGACCTGCTGTAGCGCCGGTGATTTCAAGCGGGAGTTGCCGTGTTCTTATGGAAATGGATTTGGCCTCCTGAAAAGATTCAGCAATGGGAATCTCGATTGGTATTATAATTGGATCTCGACCGAGTGAATTTGAATAAATTCTGATATTGTCTTTAATCACTTCAGAACGGTCTGACTTTATAGTAATAGTAACATTGGTGGTGGCCTCCGGATGAACAATGCTTGACCAGCCTTCAACGAGAACATGTTCCGGCTGGTCTACTACTATGGTAAAGATATTAGCGTCCATGTTTCCAGTATTTTTCCATATATCATTTATGACGAGTGGTTCGTTTGGTTTTGTCCAATTTGGCTTGCCAATTTTTGTAAGAGTGGTTGAAAGTACAGGACCCGGCTTCGGATCACAAGCTTTAAGAACAAAGTAAGTGATTATGCCTGCAGCGATGCCTATTCCTAATGAGACAATGGGACTTGGAGCTACTACATATACTGCAATAATTACCGGCAAAATAGGAATAGAGCTTGGCAATTCGGACGGGTCTATAATGGGAACACCGGTAAAATCCGCTCCTGTAATATCCATGCCAAAACGAGATACGGAAAGATAGTTGTCCGCAGCGCAATCATTTCCCACAGATGGGTCGCAATTAGGAGTGTATGAGTTAGTTAAATTGGTGGGATAATCCCAGCAATAGCCGCCATCATTTGAAATAGAGACATATATTTCTCCATTTGCCGTTCCGTACCACATGTCCCTGGTAAAGCGATAGTTATGGCAGTCATCATATATACCCTTGTAGACATCCTGAAATTGAACGAAAAAGGCGTAAAATTTATTGTCACATTCCGAGAGCATACATTTTACTATACTCATTTCGTTCCATTCCCCGCCGACACAGAATGTGTCAGCCAACTCGTCCTCAATATCCCAATTGGCATCGGCTACCGTGCTTATGTGTCCAATGGACTCTTCCCAATGCAATAATTGGCTTCCCCAGAAATTTACAAAATGTCCCAATCCAGCAGCGCCCGGCACAACCTGGCGAGCCGACCACAGTATGTGCAAACGATCATTCGTGTCGATCAGTGCCGACATTTCGCCCTGGCCAAGCCATCCACCCTGTGTGGAGTCAAATTGGGTCAGATTTTGCTTCATTCCCCAGGTTGCACCCATATCCGATGAGATCATATAGTAAACGTCATTGATTCTCTGGTTAACCCCGAGGCCGGGATCAAGCCAGTCGCGGGTCATTGATTCCGGATCACCCGGGTACATGCCCGGCGGGGCCTGCCAGACCAGGGCTACCTTGCCGCTGACTCTGGATGCTGTCACAATCTGAGAAACGGTCGAAACGGTATCGATCAGCATACACGGATAATCCCAACTTCCAAGCGTATCGGATCCGATTCTTCTGAAATAACAAATAACGGAAGACGTATGATCATCTTTTTTCATCTGGTGTGCAAAGACATGAGTTACGGTATCCCCATCCCAAACCTGGTATTCATGATTGGGCCACATCATCCGCCAATAACCCTGCGTAATGTCTTCCGGTGAATTGCAGGACATCATCAAGGAGTCGGGCATTCTGCTTCTATAGGGAGAAAAAAAACAATTCATTTGATCAAAATCATACCATACAGTTGTCGCAAATCCTGCACCTTCATCATGATGATTGGCTATAACTGCCTTACCTTCCGTATCAACATCCAGTGAAACGTAACCTGAATAATTGACACCGGGTCCCAGACGCGGGTGTATGTTGCAGCCTCCGCCTTCACCATCAAATACGAAGCTGCCGGCATCCGCATCCCAGGTTTCGTAGGCAGTTCCTCTGTCCAGGCTGGCTGGATTATAATTTGTTGATTTAGTCCATACGAAGTGAACGTTTTGATTAGACCGCCATTCAACCTGGCGATTCATTCGAGCGTTGCTTTGACGAAGGTAGGTGGTTGTTCCGACAGTTATTCCCGGAGACAACGTACGCAAATCATCGAAACCAAGACTGACAGCGAAATTTGAATCAGATAAATCGGCCCCCTCGACCGATTTTTCAGCGTCGATGGACTCCGATGCAGTATTCATTAAAATATAGGCCCGTCTATCCCATATACCTGTTCTGGGATTACCGGACGCCGCAAGGTAAAGCGGGAATAATGACACTACCAAAAAATAGGCAAAGACCATTGGGGTCAGATTTTTTGAAATACACATCATCATATCCCATCCATCAAATGTTTCTTTTATATTGCTTTGTCCCTGGTGTCATGTCCGTTAACATTTGCTATATTCAAATAATGCATCCCCCCTTTCCATAGCGAGGATTCATATTAAATCAGTAGATAGAGTTATCGCAATGATGTCCCTGAAATTCACGCCAACAATATAATTGCAACTTTAAAGCATATTCGAACAAGCATATGATAACCAAAGCAGCCTCCTTTTGCAATAACATTTAAAAACAAATTCGGGAATGGAAAACCATTTGAGTTGTATTCATCCAACGTTTTGTTTTGATATGAGATACTCTGCCCGGCATAAAATAGGAAATATTTTCTATTCGGGTATCCAAAGATTTTTTATCCAGGATATACAGGTCGAAGGCATATGGTGCATCATAATGTATCAACACGGACGGCCGCGGGTATGAAAAAAGTCAAAGGGGGTGGTCTGGAAGAGATTGACCCATCAAAGGGGTGTGAGTGATAAGGGCAACAAGATGAAACAGAAGAAGGAAGGCATTTATTGTATTTTTGTTATCCAAATGGTTGTATAATTGTCAGTTATGATTTATAATGAAATATATCGGTCTTACTTGAGGGGAGCGTTTTGTAAGATAATGGATGAGCAGCAGGAAAATCTGAGATTCTTTAAGGTTATCCTGAGTTCCATTGCCGATGGTGTTTTCACCGTTGACAGCCGCCGGATAATTACCAGCTACAATCGGGCGGCGGAGAAGATAACCGGCATCCCGGCTTCGAAGGCAATCGGCAAAAGGTGCTCTGATGTTTTGCATTCGGATATCTGCGAAAATTGCCTTCTTGAGGAAACGCTGAAAACCGGTATCGAGGCTATCGACCGGCCCGTCTATATCATCAACAGCCGCGGCGAGAAAATCCCGATCAGCATTTCCACCGCCATCCTGCGGGATGACAAGGGAGAAGTTCTCGGGGCGGTGGAGACCTTTCGGGATCTATCGGCTATCGAGCATCTACGAAAAGAACTAAATCAGCAGTACACTTTCGAAGATATTATCTCCAAAAGCCCCCGGTTGCATAAGCTGTTTGCTATCCTTCCCGATATCGCCGAAAGCGAAAGCACGGTCCTGATTCAGGGGCCGTCCGGTTCGGGGAAAGAGCTGTTTGCGCGGGCCATTCATAACTTAAGTCCGCGCAAGGACCGGCCTTATGTAATCATCAATTGTGGAACGCTGCCGCACCAGTTGTTCGAATCGGAGTTGTTCGGCTATTTGAAGGGGGCCTTTACCGATGCCAAACAGGACAAGCGGGGACGGCTGGCGCTGGCCGAAAGAGGCACGGTCTTTTTCGATGAAATCGGTGACCTCCCTCTGCCGACGCAAATCAAGCTCCTGCGGCTATTGCAGGAGCGCGAATATGAACCGGTTGGAAGCACCGCCCCGGTTAAGGCCGATATCCGAGTGGTGGCGGCGACCAACAAAGATTTAAAGCAATTGGTGGCCCAGGCCAAGTTCCGCGATGATTTATATTTCAGGCTGGCGGTGGTTAAATTCGATCTGCCGCCTCTCAAAGACCGCCGCGAGGATATTCCCTACCTGGTGGATCATTTTATCAAGCGCTTCGATGCCCGCAAGGGAAAGAAAGTTATAAGCGTCAGTCCGGATGTCATGAGCATTCTTCTCCGTTATGATTTCCCCGGGAATATCCGCGAATTGGAAAATATAATTGAATATGGATTTGTCATCTGCAAGGGAAGCATCATCCAAAAAGAACATCTTCCGGCAGAGCTTCTGAAGACGATCAAAGATAAAAATTATGATGTCAAGGATTCCGGATCACCCATCTCTGAATCCATAAATGAATACAGCCGTATTGTCGATGCCATCGAGAAAAGTAACGGCAGCATAATCAAAGCGGCCGATTTTCTTGGTATTCACCGGACCACCCTCTGGCGCAAATTAAAGCGCTATAATATCAATATCAAATAATCCAATCATCCAGTTGTCGCGTTGCGAATGTTGCAAATGCAACATATTATGTTGCGTGTTACATTATGAGGTTGCATTTGTTGCAACGTCAGTTGTCGCCATGCATTTCTATCTCGTTGTTATATTGCCGCTTATATATAGGCATTTGGTTTGGCATATCTGATGCAATATAACGTTGCATATTATGATAAAGATAGCTATACCAAAACTCAAGAATCGAGTTGCCCCTTGTTTTGAAGCGGCCACCAGTTTTTCCATCATTGCGGCCGATGACAACAGGCTGATTTCGCAAAAGACGGTTCATTGTTCCGGATCTGAAGGGTATCATCGCGTCCGGCTGATGAAGCTTCATGACATAAATCTGCTTCTTTGCAACGGCATTGGCGCCTTTTATTCCGACCTGCTGCATTCCACGGGCATTCGGATAATCTGTGACCTGAGCGGCATCATCCATAGTGTCCTGAAACGATATTTGTCGGGAGGATTGAAATTATCGGAAAGCCTGCCGGACATATCGGCGCGAACGCTGGGAGCCTCATTGAACGATCTGATTTCCTGGTCGCGCGACCTGTTCGAAAAAAACGGTTACGTGGTTACACCCGGGCCCGGCAAGGATTCCTTTCTGATTGATCTGGTCGCAGAAATGAATTGTTCTGTTTGCGGGGAGAAGATCAGGGTGGCGGTGTGTTGCGGGGCGCATACATACCGCCCGGATCAGGAGATAAGAGAATTTCACTACACCGCCAAACCCGATTACAACGCCCGCGTTTTTATCAGCCCGGATAATTATTCAATCGAACAATACTGCCGGGAGTATGGGATCGAGTTCATTCGTTCTGATGCCGCCGGAGCAGATAAAAGGGATTCCGGAAAACAGAAAATACCACTCTTGCACGGTCCTGTGGAAGGGCATGAGAATGCTTTCGGGAAATGAATTAATGCATGGGGTCCGGCAAGGATATGTTCAGGAAAAATAATACAGTTTATATAGACGGAGTGTGAATGAAGACCAGCAGGATATCTTCCGAGGAGCGAGCCAGGGCATTCAAATCGGCCCGCAAACAGGAAGTAAACGAAAGACAGAAACTGAATGTCCGTTATCATGTGGAGGATTTCGATATCAACGACCGCCCACGGCGATTTCTTGAGACTTTTGCGGCCATATTGAAGCATACCAACTATCGCATGGCGCTGGAGCATTTTATCCGTATGAGCGCCAAATGTTCACGGTGTGCCGTGACCTGCCAGGTCTATCAGGCGACCAATGATCTGAAAGATATCCCGTGTTATCGTTCCGAGCTGCTGCTGAGTGTTTATCGCCGGCATTTTACGGTCGGTGGTTTGATAAAGGGAAGGCTGATGGGTAATGATTACCTGACCGATGAGAAAATCCAGGAAATGGCCGAGAACTTCTGGAACTGTACCGCCTGCCGCCGGTGTTCAATGGAATGTCCATCAGGTATCGATCATGGTTTGATCACTCATCTGGGAAGATTTATTCTGAGTGAGATTGGAATTGCACCAAGGGCATTAGTGGTAAGCACGCGGGAACAGCTTGAAGGTGCAACCGGAAACACGTCCGCCATTCCGGTTCCGGCCATGATCGATACTCTGGATTTTCTTGAAGAAGATATGCTCGAAGAAAAGGGGGTGGCAATCAAATTTCCCCGTGATGTGGAAGGGGCCGATTATGTCTTTTTCCCGGCCGTAAGCGATTTTCTGATGGAAGCGGAAACCCTGATGGGCATCGCCGCGGTTTTCACCGCGGCAGGAGATTCCTGGACAATCGGCACAGGTTATTTCGACGGCATCAATTACGGTTTGTTCTACAGTGACAGAATTCTTGAAAGGGTGGTCAAAAAGATTGATAGCGAGACCAGACGGTTGAAGGGAAAAAATGTCCTGATCGGGGAGTGCGGCCATGCCTCGCGGTCGGCCAAATACTTTCTGCCGACATACTGCGGCGGGAAAGGCGCCTATCCGGTGATCAACATCATGGAATATACTCACAAGATATGGAAAGAAGGGCGGCTGAAACTCGATCCGAATGTCGTCACCGAAAAAGTGGCATATCATGATCCGTGCAACATCGCGCGTCAGCGGTGGATTATAGATAAGCCGAGGGAGATCCTTAAAGCCTTTTGCAGGAATTATGTCGAGATGACGCCCACCGGCGAAAATAACATCTGCTGCGGCGGAGGCGGCGGGACTGTTTCCATCGATGAGATTCGTTCGTACCGGACCACCATCGGCGGGAGATTGAAAGCCGACCAGATTCGCCGAAGCGGATGTAAAATTCTGGTGGCACCGTGCGCTAATTGCAAGAAACAGTTGCGGGAGCTTGTGGAGGATCAGAAAATCGATTGCGAAGTGGTCGGTTTGCATGACCTGATCTATAAGGCGATCATTTTCGATGACAAGCTGAAGATTAAAGATAAAGCCAAGGACCATGAGGTAGTCGAGGAATAAATATGGATTCAATGTTGGCATTTGCAAGGGGGCCGTTATTTCGATTCAGCCTGGCGATTATGCTGCTCGGCCTGGCGAGGATATTGATTCTCGACCTGTGGAGCGCATTCGAGGCATATCGTCGGGCCGGTGACAGGATTCTGCCGTGGAGAGTGATGATAGGACGGAGCCTGGGATGGCTGGTTCCCATCAAAAGGGTATTCAGCAATCGGCCGATATATTCGATATTCTCGATTTTATTTCAC
This sequence comes from Candidatus Zixiibacteriota bacterium, assembly GCA_040752235.1. Classification (GTDB taxonomy): domain Bacteria; phylum Zixibacteria; class MSB-5A5; order GN15; family PGXB01; genus PGXB01. The sequence continues at coordinate 9,768 of JBFMFJ010000058.1, forward strand.
ATTGGCCTGATAATCGTCCCGATTTTTCTTTTTGCCCATATTGAACTGTGGAAAAGTGCGGTCGGCATTTCATGGCCCGCCCTGCCGTATAAATGGGCCCTATGGCTGACGGTGACAACCATCATTTGCGCCCTGGCTCTGTTGATCGGCCGGACGATCAGTCGGACATCGAGTTTTCTCAGCCGAAAACAGGATTTTCTCTGGCCGGTCATCCTGCTTATTCCATTTGTCACCGGTTTTTTCTGTGCCCATGTTAATATCAGCCCGGCGGTCTATCGCCTGTTGATGCTGATTCATGTTTTTTCGGCGGACCTGATTTTCCTGCTTATTCCTTTTACGAAAATCGCTCATTGTGTCATCATGCCGCTGTCACAATTTATAGCGACACTGGCCTGGAAATTCCCACCTGATACCGATGAGAAAATCTGTGTAACCCTCAATAAAAAGGGAGATCCGGTATGACCTGCGCCATACTGACCGATATCACCAAATGCATCGGCTGTCTGGAATGTGTCGCGGCGTGCAAAAAGACCAATAAGCTGGAGATGGATATCCCGCGAGTCTGGCAGAAGAATGACGGTCTTTCCGCGGAGAGCTGGACTTCGATACTGCAAAAGCCGGATAAGCATTACATTCGCAAACAGTGCCGCCACTGTCTCGAGCCGGCCTGCGCCTCGGCCTGTCCGGTCGGCGCCCTGCATACCACGAAAGAAGGAGCGGTTGTTTATGACAACGATAAATGTCTGGGATGCCGCTACTGCATGATGGCCTGCCCGTACGGAATACCACGCTACGACTGGGATCAGAAAGTGCCTTATGTGCGAAAGTGTATTATGTGCTATGACCGTATAAAGGAAGGCGGGAAACCGGCCTGCACCGAAGCCTGCCCGACCGGCGCCACGATATTCGGTACAAGGGATGAGTTACTCAAAATAGCACATGACCGCATCCTCGAAAATCCCAGCAAATACATTGACAGAGTCTGGGGCGAACATGAAATAGGCGGAACCTCGGTGCTATATATTTCCGATATCGATCTTGGCTATCTGGCGTATCAGACCAATCTCGGGAAAAAAGCACTTCCCGAAAGAACCGCTCCGGCCATGAAAGCGGTTCCGGCCGCTTTTGTCGGTATGGGCGGAGTAATGTACGGGATTCATTGGATAGTCCGCCGCCGCATGGAACTTCAGAAAAAGGGAGAGACGGATAATGCAAAATCAAATGAATAGAGTCCAGAATCTCAAGCTTGTCCTGTGGATGATTGTCGGCGTGGCGACGGCTGTCGGAATCACTCGCTTTATCTTTGGTCTGGGCGCTACGACCAATCTGACCGATGCCACACCCTGGGGAATATGGATCGGGTTTGATGTCATGGCCGGTGTTGCTCTGGCGGCGGGCGGATTCGTCATTACAGCGCTGTTTTATATCCTGAAGCGCGAGGAGTTCCATTCATTTGTCAAAGCGGCCGTCCTGACCGCTTTTCTTGGATATATCGCGGTCATTGTCGGATTGCTGTTCGACCTGGGTCTGCCCTGGAATATCTGGCACATGATTATATTCTGGAATCCTCATTCACCGCTATTCGAAGTCGGCTGGTGCGTTATGTTATATACTACGGTGCTGCTTCTCGAGTTCAGCCCGGTGCCATTGGAGGAGGCCGGCCGTTATGCCAAAATCAGAAACTTCCTTCTGAAATTCCGTTTTCCATTGATTCTTCTCGGAATCATGCTCTCGACCCTTCACCAATCATCTCTGGGTTCGCTGTTTCTTATAATGCCGTACAAGTTGTATCCCCTCTGGTATTCAAACATAATGCCGATACAGTTTTTCATTTCGGCGGTGGCGCTTGGTCTGATGATGGTTGCCTTTGAAAGTTTATTTTCGCACTGGCTTTATCGCCGCGAGGCGGAAACCGGCAATATTGCCAGAATGGGGAAAGTCGCGGTCTCGGTGCTGTCGATTTATCTGGCCGTAAAGTTGATCGATATTATAATATCTGGCGAACTTCCGCTGATCTATTCAGGGACGTGGGAAGCCAATCTCTTTATAGTGGAATTGCTGGTTTCGGCAATTATCCCGATAATCATATTTTCCATAAAGAAACTGCGCGAAAATTCCAGATGGCAGTGGACCGGAGCCATCATGGTAGTTGTCGGAATGGTATTCAACCGCATAAATGTCGGCGGCTTGACGATGCTCGGTGCGACCGGCGACACCTATATCCCGTCATGGATGGAAATTTCGATCAGCCTGGGAGTCGTCTCGGCAGCCGTTCTGGTTTTCATGTTTGCCATAGAAAAATTCCATATCTGGGAATCCCGTCCGAAACATCCGGAAGCCGATGCAAGCGCCTTGCCGCAGTTCGATCGCGCTTCTGAAACCTGGCTGGGGCCATTGCCGGCGGCGGCCCGCACCAAATATTCGCTGGCTTTCGTGTTTTGCTTTGCGGTTGCCTTTGCTTTTCTCCCGGAGCATAAGATACACAGTGAAGGAATCGAAGACGTGATCGTGCAGAAATCCCGCGGCGGAGATAAATTATTTGTCGACGGTAACCGCGACGACTATGGCGTATTGTTCAACCATGCCAAACATGTCAACGACAATGGAAAAGAAACTTCGTGCATTTTATGCCATCATATGAATATGCCGCTTGACAGCAACAGCGGATGCTGGCAATGCCATCAGGGGATGTACACCGTCACTGATGTGTTTAACCATGACTGGCATGCCTCGGCATCAGGCGCAAGGTTGAAATGCAATGATTGTCATTCGGCGGCAAGCCGGAGAAACGCGGAGAGCTCCAAAAAATGCGAAGATTGTCATAATGACCTGATATTGCAGGGATCGACAATCAAGGTCGAGAATTATATGGCCGTTTCTTATACCGATGCCTTGCATGAATTGTGCGTCAACTGCCATCGCCAAAAGGCGGCTGAAATCGCGGACAAGAAGGATCTCCCGCTGTGCGCGATATGTCATCAGTCGTTGCCCGCCGGTTATATGGATAGGATGTTGAAGTTCAGGAATCCCGGCAAGTCGTACAACCATGTCGTGCTTCCGGGTGCGGCGGTTGTTCCCGATAAGGTGCAATAGGGAATGAGTAAGAAGATATTAATAAT
>JBFMFJ010000059.1:0-12646 GCA_040752235.1 Candidatus Zixiibacteriota bacterium
CGGTCGGAGACACTTTGATTTCCAGTTTCCCGGCACATTTGGGGCACCAGCCGACAAAGGCATCGCCCTTTTTATTAAGATATATCCTGGAGTATATTCGGCAGCACTTAAAAAATACACCGATATGCGGCCGGCCAGTCGTATCATTTTTTTCTTTTTCAGCCATCCTCGTTTACTTCGTGGCCGTTTTCGCGGCAAAAAATTCCTCCATAATGGCAACGGAGGACGATGAGCCAATCCGGTCGGCGCCGGCATTAATAAGCGCGATAGTGTCGGCCAAGGTTCTGATGCCCCCGGAGGCCTTGACCTTAATCTGCCCATTGGCCGTCTCTTTCAGCCTCCGAACCACATCAACTGTTGCCCCGCCGAAAAAGCCGGTGGCGGTTTTGACGAAATCGGCGCCGCCATTGATAACCGCCCTGACCGCCTCGACCTGGGCTACCGGCGACAACTTGGGCGCCTCGATAATTACTTTCAGGACAATATGATTCGGGAGTTCTTTTTTGACCCGGTATATTTCGTCCTCTACTTCATTAAATTTGCCGGAGACCATCAAGCCGACATTGGCCACCATATCAATCTCATCCGCGCCGTCCTCAACCCCTTTAATGGCCTCAGCAACCTTTATTATTGTGGAGTTGGCGGAAAGCGGAAAGCCGGAAACGGATACAATTTTTACATCAGTGTTCGAAAGTCCTCTTTTGGCCAGCGGCACCCAGAAAGGATTTATGGCGATTCCGAAGAAATTGTATTTTGTCGCTTCCCGGCAGATTTTCTCGATTGCCTTCTGGTCGGTCTCCGGAGTAAGGATTGAGTGGTCAAAGTATTTATTCAAATTTTCCATCTTTAATAGCTCCCGAAAGCCCCGATCAATATATGACACCAATTAATATTACTTTTTTTCACGGGTCTATTATAGCTTATAAAATGCGTTTAGGCAAGAGCCTGTATTTTCGGCCATCAACGATGATTTTATTCCATTCCGTAAATGCACAAAAGAAAAGATTCTAGTTGATTAAAGGCACAAAATGAGTTTTTTTGAAAACCTTAAAGGTTTGGATTTTGCTGACGTATTTATTACTTATTTATAACGCAAAAAAATGGTTGCCATAAATGGTAATCAGCCGATTCAGAAAGGAACGTTAATCGATGTCTATTGAAAATATGGGTGAGGTCCTGAAAAAAGCCGAACAGGGGATAGCCAATTTTCTTAAAACCTCTCGTGACGCGGGGCGAATCGATGATCAGCTATATAAGACTGCCCTCGATAATACATTTAAGAAGCTCAAATTGTGGCTTGAAGATCCCAATATTGATATAATTTCTCCGTCATTGAAAAAAGGCATAATCGATACTATCAAGGCCGGCGATTGGGAAAAGATCGTTAATGCCTTCCGGCAAAATGTCCGTTTCGGGACCGGCGGTATTCGCGGGATGATGGCCTTTGACAGAGAATCGATTCGAATGATGAAGGATGGTCCGGATGGTATCGGTTCGGCGGTTCTGAAAGGCCCCAATACCATTAATGATCTGGTGATGCTGATGACGACTGCCGGTGTGGCACAATTCGGCAAGGCCCAAAAGCCGAAACTGGAAAAAGTGGTGGTTGGCTATGACAGCCGGGTGCGCGGACATGATTTTGCCCGGGCCGTTGCGGAAGTTTTTCTCGGCTATGGCTACACCGTTTATTTCTTTGATGCGCCATGCCCATATCCTGAAGTCACATTTGCCATCCCGCATAAAGACGTCAAGGCGGACATCGGAGTCCTGATATCGGCAAGTCATAATGATTATCGTTACAATGGATATAAGCTCTCCTGTGCCAATGGTTCCCAATTCGATCCCAAGGAGCGGGATGAGATGTACCATGATTATATCCAGAAGATTGAACCGAAAGATATAGTCGGGCACATTTGCAAATTCAAAGATGCCGATAAGAATAAGCTGTATTTTCTGGGAGGTGACGGCCCGCTCGATGGATTCGACTATGCCGGCAAAAAGGCGAATCTTATCAATATGCATAAGGCGCACCGGCAGCATATGGAATCTTTCCTTATGACGGACAATCTCCCGGAGCAACAGAAAAGGAGCAAGAATCCTCTTAACATAGCTTTTTGCCCCTTCCATGGCGCCGGTTACAAGGCGGTCCCGAGGCTTTTGCAGAATGTCGGATTTCTGTCTGAAAATGTGAAATCGATTGACGGAACAGCTGAAAAAATGGGGCTGAATGAACTCAATGGAATGTTCCCCGCCTTTTGCAGTGATCCGGGCCGCGAACAGCAGCCGGATCCGGGAGATCCCCGAGCCGCCCGTACTGCCGTGAAAGCATTTAAGCTGGATTATGGCGAGAAGGCCTTCAAAGATGTCGATATCCTGATCGGAACCGATCCTGATGCCGACCGCTGCGGTATTGTCGTTAAAATACCCGAGAAGCAAAGACACATTTACAGTCTTGCCAAAGACGATTATTATCTGCTGCCGGCTGATGATATGTGGACGCTGGTGGTCTGGTACCGGCTTCAGCGGGAAATCGAGAAGTACGGCAAAATCGTCGATGCCGACAAGAAATTCATTGTATTGTCGCATACAACGTCAGACAGCATCACTCGCCTGGCCCTGAAACACGGCCTTGGTGTGGTCAAAACCTGGGTTGGTTTTGCGGCACTGGCGGCGGCAACGCGTGATACCTGGAACGGTAAGGCGAGCGAGCTGTCCGGACTTCGGGACGGGCATGATAAAAAGTATAAGGAGATTTGCCACCCGTTCGTGTGTGAGACATTTGACATGACCAAAAGTAAGCGATCCATCAACTATGCGGCTATGGAGCAGAGTAACGGCTTTTCCATTTTGGGCGGTCCGCCTCCCGATGGGAGATCGCTTGGCGTGGGCGGTCATGTTCGCGACAAAGACGGGACATTCGCCGCCCTGCTGGTGGCAGAAATCGCCGCCTGGGCCAAGGAGCAGAGAACTGATATAATCGGATTGCTTGATAAATATATTTATCTTGATCCCGACATCGGGTTGTATGCCACATTCTATGAACCCGATCCGCTTGATGGAGAATATCCGGGCATTGAAGGTGATCGCATAAAGAAAAATATCCTTATCAAGGCTTATGATTTGTATCGCCGGGCGATGGATGGAAAACTGAAGATTGCCGGCCGCAAGGTGAAAACGGCGGCGATTTACAGGACCGGCAAGTACGATGAGATTTATCCTCCCGAGAAAAACTTCGTTTTCCCGGATGAGGGAATCAGGCTGTTTTTTGAGGATGATCAAGCCAAACAGGAACATATTACAATCAGGCCGTCGGGAACCGGCAATTCGCTGCGGTTTCATATTCAGTTGCATGATTTCCCCAATACCGCAAATCTGATAGAGGCTAAAAACAAACTGCGTAATCCCAAAGATGGTATGGGTATCAGGATCATGAATGAACTGAGGGAACTGCTCGAAGCACCGCGCCGGTAAATAATCGAAGAAAGTTGACCCGGTCACGGCCGGGTCAAATTATTTATGAGCGAATTTCTTGATTTTGCGCGAACCGTTGTTCTTGATGCCGCCAGGCATGTCAGGGGATTTAATCTCTCTGCCAAGGTGCATGATAAGGAGGCCGGAGACCTTGTTACCAAAGGGGATTTGCGGATAGAGGAGGAAATAACCAGGGCTATTTCCCGACGATATCCGGATCATGGCATACTGGCCGAGGAAGGTTCATCCCGAAATGAGGGTGCGGAATTTAAATGGATCCTGGATCCTATTGATGGCACAAAATATTATTTCAGGAATCTGCCTTTATATACCATATCTCTGGCCTTACAAAGAAAAGACTATACGATACTCGGAGTTGTATATTCTCCCGAATATGACCGGTTATTTATGGCCGAACAGGGCGGCGGTGCATTTTTGAGTAAAGATCGGATTAAATGCCGGCAGCCGGCATTTCTCAAAGAGTCGATTATTTGCCTTGATATCCCGGGGCCTCAGGCATCAGCCGAACGCCGGGAGGAGGCCTTTGCCAAAATGCGAATACTGATGGACAATGTTTTGCGTGTAAGGCTTATCGGGGCCAGCGCCCTGTCCTTGTGCTGGACCGCCATGGGCGGATTCGATGCCTATTTGAATCTGAACAGTGGAGCCAAAATCTGGGATGTTGCCGCAGGATTAGTTATTGTGAAGGAATCAGGTGCCAGGGTTAGCGACAATGACGGCAGGATAATTGCGGCCTGCCCCGGAATTCATGACAAGCTGATGGAAATTCTTGATTTATAAATCGCTTTATTACCTATTTCTGCTCAATGTTCGTGAGGATTGTTTTTGTGGTACGGTCTTCCTCGACTCGGAATTTTATCGACCGGCCCTTTGTATCAACCGTTCCTTCGCGCAGAAGATGTGATGTTGCCTGCTCCTTGATTATAATGCCTTCAGCGTAGGCAAAATATGTTACACCATCGACAGTAATTTTATCCGTGCCCTTGATAACTGCATCAGGGGCGTCGTCAGGGCCCTTGCTCAATGGAATGAGCATCGTTCCCTTGTATTCTATGACGGCGCAATCATAACCTGCTTCACGAACGAGGGCTTTGAGTTTATATGTTGTCGTGGCATCGGTAGTGCCGCTCTCAAGCAATACCTTAACGGTATTATTCCAGCTAAATCCGGGCGAAACAGACTCATCGGGATAAACCGGCGCCGCCTGTTCCATTAATTTGCGGAAGTAATCAAGCGACTGCCCCGAACTGTCATTTTGCAGATCGAAACCGACCACGCGGCCGTCCGTTGACATGACGAACTCATTGCTCCAGGTTTCGGGTGCAGAACCGTCCTTCGACGAATATGTGAAGAGAACATTGGCTTTCGAACTGTCGATTATGGAAATGGTTTCCTGCGAATAGAGGACATGACGCAATTTTTCGGAACGGTGGACCAGTTTGTCGTTTTCATACATGGTTGTTTTGGAATTGCTGTCGAAATTATAATGAAATATTTTCTCCGGATTAAATTTGTATGTGAGGAGGACCTGCTGTTCGCCGGTCCCGCAACCGGAGAAAAGAACACTTCCAGCAATCAATACCGCCGTCAATATGTAAGCTGCCTTTTTCATTTTCGATATACCCTTTCTATTGCTTCTCGATTTCTCCGATCAATATGGGTCGAAGCGGAGAACCGGGTGGAGGCAATAATATCGATCCCAGACGCTCGGATTGCAGACATTCTTCCATCAAAAACAGCCTCTCACTCCCTGAAAGCCCGTCACCTATATTTACTTCAATATATTCAGCCGTCATGGGCTGCCTCGGGCCGATAGCAAAATCGCTGAAAGATGCAAAAATTAATGCTATCGAGGCCGCCAGCGGAACAAGGTACTGCACCAGTCTTCGAGAGAATCCTGGTTTTGCTTCATAATGAATTTCCGTGACTTCGGGATAATTTTCAACGGTTCTGGACAGAATTGATTTTTCGAGATAATTCCAGTAGCCCTCGCCGGGATCTGTGAATGAATCCCCTTTCAGGAGTTCATATAATCGGCGATCCTGGGCAGCCCGCACACGGCAGGCCTCACATTCGGCCAGATGCCCATTGAATCGCCTCAGTTCCGATTCGTCCAGGCGGCCGACCAGGTAATCATCGATAATATGTTCATATTCCCTGCAAGTCATCTTTGCTCCCGCAATCCGATTTATTCGGTTAAAATATTTTTTTCAGCCACTTTTTCAGTTTTGTCCTTGCGATATGCAGGTTCGATCGGACAGTCGCCTGGGGACATCCCAGAGCGTCGGCAATTTCAATCTTGGAGTACCCTTCAATATCATGTAGAATAATCGCCATCTTCTGTCGCGGAGGCAGTTTCTGAATAGCATCCTTAACCGCCTGCAAAATTTCCGCATCCTCAAGGCTTTTGTCCGGGCTCTCAATCCGGTCGGCCAGCTCGACCTGGACTTCAGGCAAAAAGGCCAACTCATCGACTGAAATATTTTTCTTCTGCTTTCGCCTCAACAAATCGATCGAGTAATTGCTCGCTATTCGCAAGATAAAGCTGGAGAAATACTTAACTGATTCCAGCTCGTGTCGCTTCTCATATATACGAACAAATGTTTCCTGCGTTACTTCGTCGGCATCGAGGTGGTTACCCAGCATCCGAAAAGCTATCCCGTATATCTTCTTCTTATACCTCCGTACCAATTCTGCAAATGCTTCAGGATCATCATCTGCTATCCTGGCAATAAGTTCGGTTAATTCATTACTCATTTAAACCGGCATTCCTGTCGGCATTTATATAGACGCCGAGGTAATATTCGTGTTCAAAATTAAATCGTTGACTCAATAGAGAAGAAAGATTATCGTTTAAGCCTGTAATGTCAAACCTTTTTTATGCCAGGGCATTGTAAAGCTGACATGTTATGAGTACCGAAGATCTTTCCCGTTACAAGTATAAGTCTTTGATAATAACCGGGCTGGGGACATTGATGGGGACGCTGGATGCCTCGATAGTCAATGTTTCGCTACCGACCATCAGTCGGGAGTTAAACACAACGGTCAGTCTTGTCGGCTGGGTTGTCCTGGCCTACTCGATTGCGGTTTTTCCTCTTTTAATGGTTTTTGGAGCGGTTTCTGAAAAAAAAGGCTTCCAGTTCTCATATCGTTACGGGTACCTGATATTCTTGATAGGCTCAAGCCTATGTGGCTTGGCGGTCAATATATATATGTTGATAATATCGCGGGTTATTCAGGGAATCGGGGCGGCCCTTCTGATTGCGGTAGGACCGGCATTGGTGACGCGGAGTTTTCCAGACAGGGAACGAGGGCGGGGACTGAGCATCATCGCCATGGTGGTCTCGGTCGGTTTGATGCTCGGGCCGCCGCTGGGTGGATTTATCATAGGGCTGGCCGGCTGGAGGTGGATATTTTTTGTAAATGTCCCCATAAGTATTCTTGGATTTTATTTCACGATAAAATATATCGGGGATTTCCCGGTCATCAATCCGCATAAGAAAATCGGTGTTCCGGGGGCCGGGAGTCTTCTACTGGGTATGCTGACCATGATGCTGACCTTATTATTATATAGCAAGAATCAGATCAGCCTTGGCTATGCGGTCGGGTTATTAGTGTTTTCGGGATTTTTGTTTGCGGCCTTTTTCTATTTTGAAAATAATCCGGCGACAAGACTGATTGGAACTGAAATATTCAGGAATAAGGTTTTTGTTTTTTCCGGGGCGGCCATGCTGATGGTTTTTATTTCGTTGATATCGGTGACAATTCTTATGCCGTTTTATCTGGAAGAGATAAAATTATATCAGCCGGAGCAGGTCGGATTTTTCCTGATGATAACATCGGTATGCGGGTTTATTCTGGCGCCGCTGGCGGGATATCTCTCTGATCGTATCCAGGCCAGGATTGTGTCCACCATCGGAGCGGCCATAATGTTTGTCGGTTTCTTGTTTATCCGTCAGCTTGACGGCGATACTTCAATTTGGGGGATCATCCTGCCGCTGGCCATAATAGGCGTCGGAATGGCCGTTTTCAGTACTCCAAATACCTCGGGGATTATGGGTTCTGTAGCCAAACATCAGCTTGGCAGTGCTTCTGGCATGATCGCCACTTTGAGAACCCTGGGGATTGCGCTGGGGGCCGGTTTTTCGATAAGTTTGTTCACGTACTATAGGAATTTTTATCATGGATCAGGATTGTCGGGGTCGGATTCATTTCTTCGCGCCTATCAGTCGGTCTATGACATCACGATATTTATCCTTTTGGCGGCCATTGTCTTCAGTCTCGTCCGCGGACGAAACTTGAACAATGAAGGCAGGCGATAAGTCATTAGAGTTGACAAAACGATTTTTCTTAATATTTTAACAGGCTGATTTATAAAGCCGGGATGGTATATATGAATTCAATGACGGGATATGGAAAAGCCGATTTGAAGACCAGGAACCTGGGTGTTTCGGTCGAGATATCGTCCGTTAACAGCCGCTATCTGGAATATTCATTTCGACTTCCCAAACAGTTGTCATTTTTGGAGCCGGCGGTTAAGGATTTAATCGCGGCCAAAATATCCCGGGGCAAATTGACACTGTCAATAAATTATGAGGATCATGGCGTAGGAATCGATAAGCTGGTTGTCAATACCACACTTGCCGATGAAGTTTACAGGCAGCTCAAACAACTCAGGGAAAAATACAACCTGTCTGGAGAAATTACCCTGAGAGAATTTCTTGCCGTTCCGGATGTATTCAAGGTTGATAAGGCGGAGAATACCGAAGAGAAAATCTGGCCCTGCATCAAAACCGCGGTCAACCGGGCGCTTGCCGAGATGATGACCATGCGGAAGCAGGAAGGCGATAATCTCAAAAAGGACCTGATGGCAAGACTGCGTCTTCTGGCTGATGGAATAGGGGAAGTCGAGAAAATCTGCCCCGATAATGTGACTTACCAGCGCCAAAAACTGCAGCAGAAAATAGACGGTGTTCTTAATGGTGTTCCAGCCGATCCGACCCGCCTCGAAGAGGAAGTGGCCTATCTGGCGGAGCGATGCGATATAACCGAGGAGTGTGTCCGGTTCGGCAGTCATATCAAGCAGTTCGGCAACGCTCTCAGAAAATCGGGCGATGTCGGCAAGCGGCTGAATTTCCTGCTCCAGGAATTGAATCGTGAGGCCAATACGATCGGCGCCAAGGCGGGGGATGCCAGAATCTCGCATCTGGTGGTGGAGTTGAAGGAACAGATAGAGAAGATGCGGGAACAGGTCCAGAATATCGAATAAGGGGGGGATGTGGCGCAACGCAAAGTAAAAGGCAAGATAATAATCATTTCATCGCCATCCGGCGGAGGGAAGACTTCCATCTGCAATGAACTGCTCCGGCGCAATAAGGATTGGAAGTTTTCAATATCGGTAACAACCCGCAAGAAGCGGCCGAATGAAAAAAACGGACGCGAATACTGGTTTGCGGAACATTCCGATTTTCTGAAAATGCGGGCCAGGGGAGATTTCGCGGAATGGTGCAAGGTCCACAGCTTTCTGTATGGTACTCCCAGGTGGCCGATGGAGTCGATTTTATATGGCGGCGGGGTGATGCTGCTGGATGTCGATGTCAAAGGGGCGAAAAAACTTAAGAAAATTTATCGCGAGGCCGCGACAATATTTATTCTGCCGCCCACAAGAGTCGAACTAAAACGGCGCCTAAAGAAGCGAGGAACTGAGGACGATAAGCATTTTAAGATACGGCAGAGCCGGGCATTAAGCGAAATGAAACTTTTCCGGCAGTTCGAATATACTGTAGTAAACAAAGATCTTGATACAGCCGTTAACGAGGTGGAGATGATTGTCAAGTCGCTTCACTGCCGAAAAAACAATCTGGATTTGGAACAAATTAACCGCATTGTCGGTTAACCCATAAAATCATAGGAGGAGATATGTCCAAATTTACTTTTGAGGACGTCGATAAAGTCACTCGGAACCGATATGAAGCGGTTCTCATTGCGGCGCAGCGCGCACGCCATATTAATTCCATGAGACTGGCGCAGCTTGAGCGCATGGCCGAAGAGGATATTACAATTGACGGCCGCAAGGTGACATCTATCGCCATTCAGGATCTTGCCGCGGGAAAGGTCAAATATAAAAAGATGCAGACACCCCCGGTAGTAGAGGAATAAAAATTTCATGGCAAAAAATCTTCTCATCGTCGAGTCACCGGCCAAGTCCAAGACTCTTAAGAAATTTCTTGGAAAGGATTTCGATATTCTGGCCACTATCGGCCACATAAAAGACCTCCCGAAATCCAAACTTGGTGTTGATACCGATAATGGTTTCAGCATTCAATATGAAACCATTAAGGGCAAGACCAAAGTCCTTAAAGAGTTGAAGGATACGGCCAAAAAGTCAAAGATGATTTACCTCGCGCCCGACCCTGATCGTGAGGGCGAGGCTATTGCCTGGCATGTGGCTCGTGAATTGAAAGCTATCGATGATGAAAAGATTGTCCGCGTAACATTCAATGAAATTACCAAAAATGCCGTTCTGAGCGCTCTTGAAAACACCCGGCATATTGATGTAAATTTAGTTAATGCCCAGCAGGCCCGACGGGTTCTGGACCGCCTGGTGGGCTACAAAGTCTCTCCATTTCTTTGGAAGACAATCGCTTATGGTTTATCCGCGGGACGCGTTCAATCGGTTGCTCTCAGGATAATATGTGAGCGAGAAAAGGAAATTGCCGATTTTGTCATCGAAGAATACTGGGAATTGGAAGCCGAGCTGGCCGACAAACAAAATGCCCATTTTAGAGCCAAACTGACAAAAATTGACGGCGATAAACCCAAAATCGAAAATCAGGACGGTGCCGACAAGATTGCCTCCGATGTTCGGAAGCAGACCTTTGTTGTTGAATCGATAAAGAAATCGGAAAGAAAGAGAAAACCGTCACCGCCCTTTATTACCAGTACGCTTCAGCAGGAAGCGGCTCGATATTTTTATTTCACGCCGAAAAAGACCATGATGGTCGCCCAGCAGTTATATGAAGGTATTGAGCTTGGCGATGAAGGTGCAACCGGTCTTATAACATATATGAGAACCGATTCGACTAGAATAGCCGAATCGGCGCTGGCCTCAGTGCGGGAATTTATTGATCAGAATTTCGGCGGCGAATATTTACCGCCCAAAGCGGTCAGGTATGCCTCCAAAAAGGGAAGTCAGGATGCTCATGAGGCGATTCGTCCGACCTACCTGGAGCTTCCTCCCGAGAAAATAAAGAAGCATCTTACAAAAGATCAATTAAAGCTTTATACCCTGATCTGGAATCGCTTTGTTGCCAGTCAAATGAGTCCGGCGGTTTATGACACCACCGCGGTTGATATCAATGCCGGCAAATATACCTTCCATGCCGCGGCACAGGCCTTGAGGTTCGATGGATTCTTGAGAGTCTATCAGGAAGCCAAAGAAAACGGTAACGGAAACGGAAATGGAAATGGTGAAAACGGACTGGTCGACTTTATTCCGGATGTCAAGGAAGGCGACAAGCTTAAGCTGGTGGAGATTTATCCCTCGCAGCATTTCACCAAGCCGCCCGCGCGTTACACTCAGGCTTCGTTGGTGAAAATGCTTGAAGCCGAAGGGATCGGGCGTCCATCGACCTATGCCACCATTGTCTCGACGCTGCTGGATCGGAAATATGTGGAGAATAAAGAGCGGCGCTTGTACGCCACCGACCTGGGCCAGACGGTTAATAAGATACTGGTGGAGTCATTCCCGCAGATATTCAGTGTGCAGTTCACGGCTCATATGGAAGATGATCTTGATCAGATAGAAACCGGCAAGGTTGACTGGGTGGATGTTATCAAGGAATTTTATGGGCCATTCGATAAGAGACTCGGCAAGTTGTCATCGATGCAGAAGGAAATCAAGGAATCTTTGACCGAAGCCACACAGGACGTCTGCGAGAACTGTGGTTCGCCAATGGTAATAAAATGGGGCCGCAATGGTCGTTTCCTGGCCTGTTCCGCCTACCCGGAATGCAAGACGACCAAGCCGCTCAACGGCGCCGACGAGGTCGTTACGACCGACGAAAAATGCGACAAATGCGGTTTGCCGATGGTAATCAAGAACGGCCGTTTCGGGAAATTCCTGGCCTGCTCCGGTTATCCCAATTGCAAGAATACAAAGGCTCTTTCGACAGGTGTCAAATGCCCGAAAGATGGCTGCAGCGGCGATATTGTTGAAAAAAGATCCAAAAAAGGCAAGTCCTTTTTCGGGTGCAGCAATTATCCCAAATGCGATTTTGTCGCCTGGTATAAGCCTGTCAATAAAGCCTGCCCGCAATGCGGAAGTCCCTATATGTTTGAAAAGGTTTCCCAGAAACGGGGACCATATCTGGCCTGTCCCGCCTGCAAGCATAAGATTTATCAGGAAAATCAATAAGTTAAGTCCTGGCCGACAGCCAAAATCCAATTTTAATTGACCTGATTTATATTTTAGTCTATTATGCGGCATGCTAAAGAAGATGCTGCAAAGTTATCTGAAGTATTTGTACGAGAAACGCGGACTCTCGGCGGGAACGATACGGACTTATGAAAACAATCTCCGGCCGTGGGTGGAATTTCTTGAAAATGAGTACAGGACAGCTTCGCCCGACCCGAATATAAACTCAATTTTACTGAGAAAATATCTGGCCCAAAGGAGGCAGAACTCGATTTCGGTCCGCACTCTGGCCGGCTTTATTTCGGCACTGTCCGGTTTCCAGCGTTATTTATCGCAGGAAAAAAAGGGAACGCAGTATATCTGCAAATTGAGCAAATTGAAATATAAAGAGAAAATCCCCGACTTCCTGTCACAGAAGGAGGCGGCTGAGTTATCGGAATTGATCGAGAAGGACAGCTATCTGGCCTGGCGCGACTACCTGATGGTTTCCATTTTTTATCTTTCGGGAATACGGAGAGCTGAACTGGCTACGCTAAAGCTGCACGATATAGATATCAAGAAACATCTGATCAGCGTTCTCGGAAAAGGCAACAAGCAGAGAATGGTGCCGCTGGGGGATGTCATCTCCGACGATTTAAAATTTTATGTCGGTTTGCGTAGTAGTTTTGTCGCCGGCAAAAACAGTCACAACGGATATCTTTTCCTTAATTACCGGGGAGAGCCTTTGACGGTACGCTC
>JBFMFJ010000060.1:0-12605 GCA_040752235.1 Candidatus Zixiibacteriota bacterium
GTTTATAATCCCGGTCGTATTGTCGCCGCTTTTCTCCCATTCCGGACACCTCCTTAACTAAAATAAGTATAATCTATGCTTAATTCAGTGTCCACTCTTTTGGGGGAACCTCAGTTCCGAATGAGTCATAAGATGAATGAGAAACCCGACAATTATTCCTACCTGATTTCACATATGACTTATATATCTCCGACAAGCTGTTCTATTATAATAAATGACGGGCGGGAAGGCAAGATTGAGGAATTTTCAGGATTGTATTACAGGATCGCGTACAATAAAATGGCGTCCCTTTATTGAAGAACTTCGGACTTTTCTTAGTCTAAAGGGGTGAAATAAACTGTGGCGATAAGCTTATAATACACCTAAAATGTCAGGTTCGGCATTATGATGGCTCTTAACCGACTGATTCATTCCGGTAATCTTAATTCCTTTTTTTACGGTGACTTTCCCAAAGGCCCATATATAAAAACACCTTAATGGCAGATCGTTAAGCAACTTCAATTCCGGGGGGGCAAGAAGACGACTTCAATGGCAAATCATTGTTTTTCAGAAATCCGGAACAAAACTCCGCGCTACGCCGCTACTTTGGGATGTTTCCACATTTAAGGCAGAAAAGCGTCTTTAAAGGTAGCACGAAGTCATTAAATCGATAGATTAATGAGACCAAGTTGAGTCTATGGATGGCATTATCCCAATGTCTCACAAGAGAATGCGCTCTTTATTTGCCTCATATAATTGGTTGGATCTTGATTCGGGGTTGCGCTGTATAAATTATTATACAGGCATATTTATAAGTTCTAAATTTAACGATTATGTCAATCCATAAAGATGATAAAGCCTTGTCTAAAAATCAC
The DNA here is from genome assembly GCA_040752235.1 of Candidatus Zixiibacteriota bacterium. Lineage (GTDB taxonomy): Bacteria > Zixibacteria > MSB-5A5 > GN15 > PGXB01 > PGXB01. The sequence goes on from JBFMFJ010000060.1 coordinate 855, forward strand.
ATAAAAAGGGAGGTAGAATGCCATACGGTATGTTAATTCACATCTTTTTAGTGGGTATATTTAAACAGGTTAGCTGAACCAATATACATAATTGTTAATTCCCAGTCCTTTTATGAAGGAGATTCGAAATGAAAGCAGACGAAAATATGAATGAAGAAGAGAGGCAGTGGCGAATAAAACATGCCGAGATGACGACTAGGGTGACATTGCGTCACCAACAACCTGATGACCCGCCCCATATCACGAAAATCGGTGATTGTATTAACCAGTTACTCCGGGACCAATACCAGGAAGAAGCTAAGAAACAATTGGAAGAGGCGCTGGGAAAGTACCCTGATGAACCCAGATTACTCAAGCTAATGCAAGTGATTCTGGGAGTTGAGGGGAATCACAAGGAGGCTAGAGCATTTGGATACCGTGCAATTAAAGCTGCGGTAGAGAAGTCCATGGGTGTGGATCGAAGAGAAGGAATGCACATCCATATCAGTATAGCTATCAACAATCTGGCCATGATTGCGAAGCTTGAAGGCAAAACTGAAGCTACTGAAGTGGAGGCATTATTTCTGACGGCTCACTTTATCAATCCCGAACATCCCGATCCAATCAGAAATCTGGCGGGTTTGCACGCAGAATATCATCGATACGAGTCTTCATGGAAGTTTGTCCAATTGTTGGTTGAACTAATGAAGAAATTACCGAAACCCCAACAGAAAGAAGCGATTTCCGTTCTAGTTCATGACCTGGATCTGCAAAATCTCAGATCTAATTACAAGCCATTTCAAGAAATTCTTGAGGAAATCAAATCGATGGCAGATTAAATGGCTATCCAGGTCAGGATTTACAAGGGAATATGGAGGTTTTTTATGCGTTCGCTGAGAATCAATTCGATCCTTATGGTGCTAATCATATTAATAATGGCGGTGTGTTTGGCAAATCCGCCCGACGCGCAAGCATTTAATGAAGGCAAGTCAAATTCGACGATAGAAGAGATACTACAAATTCCAAAGATGTGGCTTAATTCCTCGACAATTACTCATCATAACTCCGTCTATTTTATGGAGTTATCTAATGCCTATATATTAGGGAATCAAACTCTCAAGATTGACAGTTTTATTGAAGGTGCTTGGAATCAGGCTATTGTTGATAACATCACCATCTTTGCGAGTCAGGTAGACGACAATGTCATCAAAGGCTGTTTTGGCGATTGTTAATGGGCAAGCCAATTATGGGAGATAATGAGATGTTATTTCGACATGACTCCGATATTCGCGTGTTGGATTCTGCTGTTATGCACTCGGAAGGTGTAAGAGTGACGGACCTGATTATCGATTGGCTTTTATCGGGACAGAAGAGCAGCAATAGGTCGGCCTTGTTCAATGAAATTCAAGAATTTTTTAAATCATTATTGGATGATCAGCTTCAAATCCAGGAACCCCATGTAAAGTATTATATTCTCAGTAAGATCGACTTGTACAAAGGCCTTTGCCTTATCTATGGAGAAACGAAAGATATATCGCAGAGCGAGTCATCAGGTGAGAGCCCAATCAGTAGAACCAAGCAAGCTCGGGATAAACTTGCTCAGCAAATTTCTAAAAATCCCGGTTTGATTGCGGATGCAATAGACAAGACATTAAGTCTTATCCAACAAGATTACGAAAATGACAGCATTGCTAAGGCATTCTGTGAATTCAAAGGAATTGTTGGCTTCGTTAGGCAACTTAGAGCCGGCCATCAGGATCATGCCAATCAGAATGAGGCAATCAAGGTCGTGGCTAATATTATCAAGAAATGCACTGCGGCTGAATTTGGGATTACAGTCGACGATTTATATCCACAGTTGGCCAGACTCGCGGAACACAATAGTATTGCTCAAATCTGCATCGATTTGGCCAGATTCCCACTTGATGCCAATCTGCTCGATAATATTAATTTGCATTTTGGAATAGTAATTGATGCGGTCAAGCATGCAACAGCTATGACGAAGTCTGAATACTTCAACAAAAAATATTCAAAGTCCGCCGAACAAGTAAATACATCCAGCACATTATTCGATTGCTCGAATAGCCCCGATAATTTTCCAGAAGAATCAGCAAGAGCAGTCGGTGACATTATCCAAGATGAAACATCTACCGGGGATCAGGATAAAGCCGGTTTGGACAGGCATGTTGCCGATGTATGCGATGCCTTCAAAAATGGCTATATTGATGAGAATTCTTCTGAAAACAACAACTACGAAGAGCAGTCTCACGCAAATACGGAATCTCAAGAATCTTCTCAAGAAAATAAGAATGCCATTGAGTCGGTTGCCATTTTGAGAGATTTTATATTAACATCACATCGCCCTGGCACAAAGTCGCATACACAGGCAGTGTCAGTCTTTGAACCCAATGATATTCCAACTCTCGAGGAAGACTCAGAACAGAAAAACGCATTCAGAGTCCGCTTGAATCGAGATAAGAATAAGATCAAGAAAGTTTTCGACTACGATCCAAATACCCATAAAGTGTCACGCCGCGATAGTAATTCAGACGAATAATTACATCCAAGACCGGTTACAATTATTAGAACACAGTGTACTTGCGCTGATTGGCCTTGACCATACAAAGGTCTTTCTCCCATTTTTAAATGCCAAAATAATCATTCATAATGAATGTCGACAGGTTATTCCTCGCGATTCATATCGATTATAATGAAATCATATTCTTATCTGGTTTCAATTGGATTGCCATAGGCTTGAAAAAGGCACGGAATCCAGTTGAATTACTAATTTAAGTAATAGTATTAAGGGAAGTCCAAAGAGGTGATGCAATCATATCCAGTAGTCTGACATGTTTACGATAATATGATATGATTATACGGTTTTCTTCCGAAATAATTACGACAAAGGTAATAAAGTAGGACATCTCGTAGTCGAGACATCCTACAGAGTAAAACTACATCCAATCACGGTTATTGCCTTTCAACGGGGACAAGCGGAAATGACAACTCCTCTCCATTCCGTTGAACTGTCCAGACGTATACCCTACCTGCCACAAGATACCTGGCAATATTGATATACTGATCTGGCGTTGACACTGAGACACCATCGATTGCCTGAAGGAGATCACCGGATCTGATTCCACCGATATCGGCAGGTGAACCCGGCGCGACCGCCATTATATTAAGCGGCCGATGTTTTTCCCAATTGCTAATTCCAAATGCCGCACCAAAGTAAGCATGGTGAACTCTCCCATATGCAATTATATCTTCCACTATTGCCATAGCTGTCCGAATATCAATCGCAAAGCCAATTTGTTCGGCGCCCAGGTCGACTTTTTTCATTGTATTGATTCCCACCAATTGACCGCGAAGATCGAATAATCCTCCACCAGAATTTCCAGGGCTGATTCCGGCACTGGTTTGTATCCACAATCCGGAATATAATCGTTTGACGGCACTAATGAAGCCTCCGGTCATAGACAGACCAATTCCAAAGGGACTACCATAGGCTATGACAGGTTCTCCGACTAACAATTCTTCGTCAAGCCGAATAGTGGCCGGGATCAAGGTCCCGGATAACTCCACCGACAACAGCGCCAAATCTGATCCGCTTTCGTCAAGAAGAGTTTGAAGGTAGATGCATAAACTCACTTCCGGAGGCGACTTCAACTTATCGACATTGCTTACCGGGTCAGTAGCCAGGATGTGAGCTTCAACCGAATCTTTGATCGAGGGACCAAAAATAAATATTCTGACTGCGTCTTTTACAACATGATCATTTGTCAAGATCGACCAAAAACCGTTGTTTTGACCCAAGACCACTCCGGATCCCAAATTCATGACAGACTTGCCATCACGAATTGCAAAGCATTTTACCATGACAGCAGATTGTTCTGCTTTTGCACTTGCCTCCACATATGTGGTACGTAGTTGTTCAGCAAATAAGTTTGACTGGGGAGGACCTGATGCAACCGCAAATATCCCGCATAGACCAATGATAAATATTCTTTTCAGCATTTTTTTTCATCCTTTCCGACAGGGGGGGAGATCCCCCCCGTCACTTGGTTTAGACACATTAAAATTGCCAGTCAATTCCGCCTCTTATATCACAACCGCCGCCAATCCTGGCTGAAAATTTGACCTGGGATAATCGATCCATGGCGATATCATCAAGAGAAGGATATTCTTTCATCAAACCCTTGAGAACAATATACTCTATCAGAATGTCATTTAGAAACTCATCCGGTACCAGGAATTTTGAATTGGTCGAATCGTTAATAGCCGCGATACCGATTAGTCCCCCCTCACTGCCAGAAGAACAAATATGTACGAGACTATCCTCGGGCCAGAAAGGCTCTCGATAGGTCACCGGGCAGGCATTAGACACCAGAATGTCCATCCGTTCGTCCCACCTCAAATCCCAATTGCGTTCTGGAAAAAGCGGATTTTTGAAGTGACTAACCCATAAGTAATTGGAATCCTCTCTGGGTTGACTAACGTTTGTCGCGGGGTCAACTGATTTCACTCCGTATGCACTAATGTAATCAGCGACATTTTGCGCCACTTCCATTACATTGTAGTCACTTTTTGAATTCGATGTTGGCCGCTTTATTGGCGCGAACATAATGATCAGATGGACACCCACCGTGACAATTGCCAGGATCCAAATTGTCGGAAATACTTTGCTTTTCATAACAACTCCTTAATAATAATAGTTGAAATTTTTAAGAGCGTAAATCGCTCTCGCCAACATGCAACGCTGCTATAAATGATATAGGAATTAACAAAAATGATATGACCCGAATGTCAACCACCATCGAACTAAGTAATATGCCGGTTATTTTTGCTGCCTTATCGCGGATAGTGGCAAGAATCTTTGAAGAGCATGAGCCTTGGACTCACTGCAATTTTAATTACTACATTGATTTATTGTCGCCATCCTATTCCATTATAATATCAAATTAAACAACCAACATGATAAAACGTCTGCGTTGGACCGGCAAATAAGTCTTCCACTAAAACGGACAGCGTGATCCGGGGCGCTGCCGAGGAGTCATATACTATGACAGCCCTTCTCAAATATCAAACTCACTCATTAATGTAATTGGCGCCATATTTCCATGCAAAATAATCACCGGCAAATAACATAAGAAAGCTCACCGTACTAATTCTGTCAATGCAAATGCAAGTAGTGGAAACTCAAAATGTCGACAGAGAGGCAGTCTCTAATGAAAACCAGAGCACAAAAAATTGGCGATTTGATGATGAATCACCTGTTTATAAATTATGGCGTCCCTTTATTGAAGAACTTCGAACTTTTCTGAGTCAGGCAGGGTGAAATAAATTTCATTTGTGTCTTTTCATTAGAATATCACTTGCAAGATTTACGGCATTGTGATGACTTTGGAATATTTAATATACAATCCCTTGTCAGATAAGGCGTTATATCATATTTTTGAAGTCGAATTTCCTTTATTCTTCTCTATCAATCTGAATTGTCGGTGACTTGGTACGCATTAAGACCTGACCTGATTTGGCGTCATAAATAAATGTAACATAATTATATAATTCGATAGGCTCCATTATTGTATTTGGACTAAGAGGAGCATATGGGTCGGTTCCTCTATATGTTATTGACCAGACGACACCAGGTTCTCCCTCATATCTTGTTTGGATTCTAATTAGTAATCCCACAATCTCCTTTGAGTTTAAAGGTCCAATGTTATTTATTTATAGCGTCATAAAATGAGACATAGTGGCTATCTGGTATGGCGAAACCAAGATATTTATTTTTAAGTTCGCTTAATTGCTTTTCCGCTCTTTCGATGGTTGGCGCCGGAGCAAAATTTTTATCCTTCCCATCATAAATTGATTCGATTTTCAGTAAACAACCATTTATTGGATCAATATATACATCAAAGCTTCTGATGATTTTATTCGTTTCCTGCAGTCGATTGCCATATTTTAACCGGATTCCCTTATAAGTGACTTTCCAAATTTCTCGATTATTGATCTCCCTATAAAGGAATGGTGTATTGTCATCATTCTTTATTACGAGATAAGCAGTATCATAACTACTATCAACAGAGAATCCTTCCATTTTATCAAAACCCAAGTATTCAATAGCCTTCTTTTTTGCCTCAATCGGCGTATTAATACTACGGGATTGATTACCTTCAGAAGGAATTTTGATTTGCTGTGAAAAAGAGCAATTTATACCAAGTAACATAATTATTAAATGCCAAATAATTGTTGAAACAGCTTTCATATTATTCTCCTTTATATCATTCGGAACCTATGGCTGGGGAAATTCATCCCAGATTTCAAATGTTGTATCATTAATCCTATTAATTCCCCATTCAACTGTATCGTCTGATGACAAATCCTGCTGTGAAATAACAAATTTCTGATAGTTATTATTGCTTATAGTCTTATATCTTAATCCTGCAAATATACACCTATCATTATAAGTGCCCGCCATATCATCTTCATAGTTATAAATTTCACCCGCCCAAGAAGCCACGGCACCCGTTGTATTCCAAGAACTATCGGTATATGTTCCTACCAAAGTAAGCGTGTCCCGAACCCAGAAACTCCATTGACCTGTCCAAGGATCAATTTCGCACCTATAAAAATAAATATAATTGTTGGGGGGAGGCATAGGGCAACAAAATATATTGTAATAATCATTCGCAATCCTCCCGTTTGTTCTCACCTCCCAGTACCAAAATTGTACTGCGGTGTCGACTGCCCAAATAAGTGGATTTCTTTCATAGCCAAACCCAACCTGTCCAGAGTAAAGGCCATTGTCATTAGAAATTCCGCAGTAAATTACATTGAAAGCATTTTCCTGACTTCCATATAATGATGCACACGGTATCTTCAATCTGCTCGGACAGAAGGTGTTTACTCTTGTAGATCAAGATTGTACTGCCGGAAGCTATCGGGTCCACTGGGACGGAAGCACTGATCTTGGACGAACCGCCTCGACAGGGGTGTATTTCTGCCGAATCAGGGCTGAAGGGTTCATTGAGACAAAGAAGATGATACTCTTGAAATAGGGTAGTCTACGAGTCTTTTTAACCTTGGACGGGCCACTTTGGCCCGTCTTCTCTTTGGCTAACATATTATCTTCCCGCGAGTTCCGCCTGTCGTAAAATAAGCAGTCTTCACCAAAAACGTGAATCTCACAAAAGTCCGGGGAGTGTGATATTGGGGCAGCTTTGGGATTTTTGGGTCCGCCAGGTCTGCTGACCGCCCTTTCTGACGATTCTGACATTTCCCTAGGGATAGCGATACACTATAAAGACTAATTAATATTTGAATCTAAATTGAAAAGTCCTTGTTATTGACAAGTCAACCGCGCTTATTTTATCAATTGCAAAAACTTACAGACATTCCCATCCTGCAGAAAAGCATATTTATTGTAGTCCAATTACAATCCTAAAAGTTCTGAGTCCCGCACGGTTCGGGGAGCTTTTTATTGTACAAAATCGGGTGATCCGGGTGGCCGCGCCAAATTTATTTGGGGCGGGTCTTTAAAAAACATCCCCAAACAAGTCTGGGAATGACACCCAACATGACACCCATGCCAATTGCGGCTGGGAGTTGATTCCTAAGGAGATCGGCCCTGGGTCAGTCTCCCTTTTTATTGCTGGGTTGTTTGAATGAAAAATTGAATTCCCGGCATTGCCAATCCTTGAGCCCCGCCGGTTCAGCGAACACTTTCGGCAACCAGTGTTTTTTCCTGAGTCAAAAGATAGGCATTCGGATTATGGTTCAAAGCACCATCGGGCAACCATTGCCAGAATTTACCCAGGTCTTTACGAATCCACTGCACAAAAAATTGTGGTATTTCAGATGTCTCTTTTTCAAAGAATCGTCTAAATGAGGAATCCTCAATATATTTTTGACGTACCTTTGTGAAGTACTTGATCCGGCTGAATCGTTCCGACGAAAGCCCTCGGACAACATTTAGCCACCTTGGTATCGTTTCTCCATTGGCAAGGAAGCGTCGGAAGATCATTTTAGGTGAATACGAGTATTTTGTAACATCAATCATATAATCATAAAACTCAAGCCAGGAGTAATTTTTAGGCTTAATATTCATTTGAGCGTTACTTAAAAAATGAAAGGGGAATGGAATCACCCGATCGGCTCTTTGAAATTCCAAATTGAGTTTCGCTGCCTGACCGAAGGCCGAGAGCATGGAATAGGCGGGGAATGCGCCCGGGCTAAGATCGAGAAAACGCTTGGTCAATTCAAATGACTCCGGTCCCGCATCGTTATCCAGTCCGAAAATATGGTTAGTCTGAACGTAGGGAATATGTCTTAGAATCATATTAACATGATCAGAGACTTTTCTTACTTTGTCCATCCCGGTTATTTTTCCAGTTCGTGATTTATTGCCCATATCAAACCAGGATTCAATGCCCGGCAAGAGAGCTTTAAAACCATTGCGCTTAAGTCTTTTTACTCTCGGTTCGGATAGCAATGAAAGTGTCGACTCAGCTATAAAATCAATGCGACCGGGCGGCACCGCTTCCTCTATGGCATTCATACAATTATCGAATTGGACTCCGAAGTTGGGATCATGCCAGGCTACTCGGGGACGTTTTATTTTAGTTAAAAGAAAACGAAGATCTTCTTTCATGGTTTCGGGATCAAATGGTTGGTAGGGTACTGAGGAGTCGATGCAGAAATCGCAGGTGTAGGGACACCCCAAACTGCTCAAAAGCGGGACTATTTTTATAAGCGGAGCTTTTTGTAAATTTTTTTCAATAAATTTCCAGCGTCGACTGACACCCGGTAATTCGATCGGATGTCGGCCAGATGATAAATATAAGCCGACCGGTCTATGCTGGCCACAATCGTATAAGATATCCGTGATTATTGCCTTGTCCGTAAATCCCAGAACATAATCAAAGTATTTCTGTGCATCCTGGGGATAACATCTGGCGTGGGGACCACCAATGGCGGTAACCGCGCCGCGCGACCGGAACAGAATGCTTAGCGCATATGACAGGAGAGCCGCTTCAGTGAATGAGCTGATAAATACAAAATCAACCTTTTCAGGTAATTCTTTGAGAAGATCTTCTCGGCCGGTATAAGTAACCAAAGTAACTTCATGCCCTTGTTCCTCACACCAGGTGGCAACAACCTGGGGCATGATACTTACAAAGTTGGCACCCATAACACGCATCCACATGGTTCGCGTCGGAGCCTTAGCCACAAGATCAATTATTCCGATTTTTATTTTACGCATTAGGCCTCATAATGACCTATAATAATTAGCGGCTGCTTCTCATCAGATCGATTTCGCTGCTTCCATGATTCGTTTCAAATAACAACCTTAACGGGGGTCATTTCATGTATTATGACTTTTTTTCGGATGTGATTCGAATTGTTTGGCCGCTTGCGGCTCTCGATTTTTTATACCGCCAATAACTCTATTCCTGACCTCCGCCGTTGTCATGCCTTCGTGATAGTGAATACTTTCCGAAACCGCTTCGGCGGTTACTCTTGTAATTCCCGCACTCAACATCGAATTTCTTATTTTGCCCTTGCTGAACTCCTCCTCTTTACCGGAACGTTTTTCTATTGTAAGCATAGTTCACCCCTTTCTTTTAATTTAAAATACCATATTTGAATGATTCGTCAATCGGCCGAGAGATTGAAAAAAGAATTAGTTCCTAAGATTGAGTTTTATTCTGCTTTGTCGGATTACTGTTTTGTAGATGTTCTTACCATGCCCTCGGTGAGAGCAAAGCTGGCCAGTTCGAGTCGGGTGTGAAGAGCCAGTTTCTCCAGCGTGTTGTGGACGTGGCTCTTGACCGTATGAACAGCGATATGAAGCTCGTTGGCGATTTCCTTGTTGCTCATGCCTCTGGCGATTAGATCAACTACCTCATGTTCCCGCCTGGTCAGCTTAACCGCCTTCATTAATCGGCTGGCCTTTCCGTTCCTGACTGCGTACTCCACAATTTGCGAAAAAAGCGAATCGGTCAGTGAAGTGGGGAGTACTTTTTTTCCTTCGGCGACTGTTCGGATTGTATGAAGGAAATCGTCGATGGTCGCATCCTTTAAGATAAAACCGGCAACGCCCACCTGGACAAACTCGGCGACTTCGGCCTGCGTAGGAATAAGATCCATCACCACGATATCGGCTTTAGGATGTTCTTTCTTAATAAGCTCTGCAATTCTCAGACTATTCTGACTGCGAAGACCCAGATCGAGGAGAACAACCTGGGGTTTGGTCTTCCTGGCTTTCTCCATGGCATCACCATTGCCTGTCGCCGACACTGCTTTTATATCGGGCTGTTCGTTAAGCATGGCTGTGATGCCTTCACGCAAAAGCCGATTATCCTCTATTAATAGAACTCGAATTTTCGACATATACAGTTCCTTTGAAATCCAGTCAGCAATAAGCCCAACTTAAAATAAAAAATTGGGCGAAAATTTGTCAAGCATTATTTATCATCTATCCGACGCGGAACCAGCTATGCAACATACCCTTCTGCCTTATCGAAAGGCCTGTCGCACACCTTCTTTACTCTATAATGAAAATAAACTCGGCTATTACCACGACTCAGATGTATACATATATAGGCCAAGCGTCTCCAAATTGGCTGATTTTCAAGCCTTGCTCTAGCAAACCAATCCTTGCTAAATCGCTTATCTGGTGGCAATAGCGCTATTACGCGCCAATAACGTCTCTTTAAACCATTGCTGTGCAATACGCTACCGCAGCAGTAGAAATGAGTGTCGTATGAATATAAATGTCCATAATCTCTCGCCGACAACCTCCCGTGAGGAGCTCCTCGATTGTTTTGCGGAATATGGTGTGGTATCAGAAGTTAGCGTGGGCGCATATACACTGGAAGGAAAATCCAGAGCCCTGGGATTTGTGGTGATGCCTTCCAACATGCAGGGACAGGCGGCTATCGACGGCCTGCAAGGTAAGGAGCTGGCCGGAAACTTGTTGGTGATTGATAAGGAGTAATTGTAAATGAAAGAAATAGAATCATCATGGATCATATGGCACACAAGTTCCAACCGAAACCGGGTCCAGTTCAGCACCTGGCGACTAGTTAAATATATCCAGAAACGAAAATGAAAGGAAGAAAATATGTTAATTGTAGCATGGATAATGATCGGATTTCTTGCCGGATTCCTGGGTGGTGTGTTAGCCGCCCACAAAAGACAAGCGGTGCGAGTTAAAGTTCGCTCTTTACAATAGACACATAAACCGGAAAAAAATCCATGTTAAAAAACAAGAGAAGTAGCTTTGGCGTTCTTGCGCGGATCAGGGGTCTTCCAGAACATGCTGACGAACTTCGACATCGCCTGCATGAATTGGTTAGATTGATTCAAACTCAATTCGGCTGTCTTTCGTGCGAGTTATTTGAGAATAGTCGTGATTCGACGGAATTCACCCTCCTGGAGGAGTGGTCGAACGAGAGAGCGCATAACTCTCAACTTAGAACCGAGCCGATCCAGAAAGTGATGAAGGCGGTTCGCCGACTTATTTCAAGTGAACTGGACAATCGCACACGCGTACTTCAGGCCAATTCAGTCAGATATGCCGCTAACAGCTATTGCCTGGCGGTCGGATGACCTGCAACCAACAGTAGTAGCTCTGGTTCCGAATGAGTCGAAAGACGAATGAGAAACCCGACGATTTGCCCCCGGGCACACTACATGTGCTATGATGTCATCATGTTTATATCTTACATTCGTGGTACATTCGAGGCGGGGCAGACCGGGAGGTCT
>JBFMFJ010000061.1:0-12588 GCA_040752235.1 Candidatus Zixiibacteriota bacterium
CAGGATAGTGCTCTTTATCGACATCATTGAAAATTATGTCGAAAGGGCCGTCATATTGTTTCAGAAAATCCTGGGCGCGGCCAACATGAAATTCAACCATTGAATCATAACCGCCCCGCCGGAGATATTCCATCGCCCGCTTCTTATTTTCCACGGAGCCCTCGGTGCAGATGATTTTCCCGTCTTTCGACATACCTCCCGCGAACCAGCAGGCCGAATAGCCGTAGCCCGAGCCCATCTCGAACACTGATCTGGCATTCATGATACGGGCGATTTGCCGGAGAAATGTGCCGCACATGGGACCTATGATGGGAAACCTGTTTTCAAGAGCGTAGTTCTCCATCTCTCGAAGGATTTCATCACGCTCGGGCATTAGATTCAAAATATATTCTTTTATCTTCTGATCGGTGATTTGTATCAAGATAACCCCCACTCAAAGTTCGATTATTCTGTCAGGAGCGCTGTGTTCGGCAATCAAATCTTCGGCGCTGTCGATCGATTCCACCTCATAATAAAAAAGATCGGCGAAATTCTCGACCAGCAATTCACTGAGGTATTCCATCTCGATGTCAACGCCCAGAATTCCGGCGATGGAACCGACCGGGTGATCGGTGATGCCGCATGGATTGATAAGGTCGAAATATTTCATGTCGGTGTTGACATTCAGCGCCAGACCGTGATATGTCACCCATCTTGACACCGCTACGCCGATGGCGCCGATTTTGTGACTGTTGACCCATATGCCGGTCAATCCCTTTTTGGTGTAGGCCTCCAGGCCGATTTGCTGAAGAGCCATGATAATAAAATGCTCCAGGTCGCGGAGATATTGATGAACATCCTGGCCCCTTTCATGCAAATCAAGAATAGGGTAAAGCACTATTTGACCCGGCCCGTGGAATGTAATATCCCCGCCGCGCTCGACTTCATACAATTCAATTTTCTTCTTCTTCAACTGCTCGGTCGGGACAAGGAGATTTTTTTTCGAGGCGCCGCGCCCCATCGTTATAACCGGATCATGCTCGGTGACAAGGAGACAATCCGGTATTTTCTCCTGGGCCCGGATTTTGACAAGTTTTTTCTGAATTTCCCAGGCCTTCTTGTATTTTGTCCGGCCCAATTCTATTTTGAAAAGTCTATTAAATTCTCGGCTGCACATGTCGGCATCTAATTCATTCGGTTAGTAGTCTCATAAGTATGTCCAATATATATTCAAACCGTGGCTATGGTCAAGCGGTTCTATCCATAAAATTCGACAATCCTGTTTTTTATTACGATAGTATCTCGGTTTTTTTAAACAATTGCGGGAATTTTTTATTCTTGCCCTGCTTATTTATTCGCATTATCATGATACTCAATCTGGGATTATAGTCAATCGGAATGGCAAGGGTATCATTATGGATCTGATAGGTTGGTTCCGGGAACTGAATCCGGTGATTCAGGCATTGATCGGCACACTATTTACATGGCTGATGACGGCGCTGGGTGCGGCCGGCGTTTTTCTTTCCCGCGAATTGACGCGGAAAACGCTTGATGGAATGCTGGGCTTCGCGGCCGGAGTCATGATCGCGGCCAGTTTTTGGTCTTTGCTGGCACCGGCTATTGAGATGTCCGAAGGAAAAAGCCTTCCGGCCTGGCTGCCGGCATTGATAGGCTTCCTGCTGGGCGCGGCATTCCTTCGTCTCGTCGATCTGCTTTTGCCGCATATTCATGTCGGCCTTGATAAAGAATCGGCTTCGGATGAAACCAGGGAAGGGGTAAAAACGCGCTGGCAGCGGACTACTTTGTTAATCATTGCCATCACCCTGCATAATTTCCCGGAAGGGCTTGCGGTCGGTGTCGCTTTCGGCGCCGTCGCAGCCGGATTTGAATCGGCCTCAATTGCCGGAGCCGTGGCACTGGCAGTCGGTATTGGTATTCAGAATTTCCCTGAGGGACTGGCTGTGTCCATGCCGCTGAGGCGGGAAAAAATCTCCCGGTTCCGGAGCTTCTGGTATGGCCAGCTATCCGGTATTGTTGAACCGATTGCCGGAGTGCTGGGGGCGGCTCTGGTTATTATTGCCCAGCCGATTTTGCCTTATGCTCTCGCCTTTGCCGCCGGCGCCATGATTTTCGTTGTTGTCGAAGAACTTGTGCCGGAATCCCATATTGGAGGCAATTCGCATGCCGCCACCTGGGGGGCAATCATCGGATTCGCGGTTATGATGACGCTGGATGTCGCCCTGGGCTGATCTTTCCCAAACTCCAATGTTGTATTAAATCGGGAACCTTCACTTTTTATCCTTGTTTTATATCTCAGTTCCAATAATGGATTGTGCATATCCAGTTTTTAATTTGAGTTTTTACTGTTGAAAAGGGGTGAAAGTATGAAAACGAACATTGGTGGAATTGATCGGATAGTCAGGTTGCTGATTGGAATAGTGATAGTGGTGCTGGGATTTAATTATGGAAGCTGGTGGGGATTGCTGGGTCTGGTTCCTATTCTTACCGCCGTCACCGGCTTTTGCGGATTCTATGTTCCGCTCGGAATTTCGACCTGCAAGTTGAAAAAAGAAGCGTAAGAGAATATCAAGCGTGCACTTATCATAAAGGGGGATGAGGATAATGCACGCTTTTTTATTATCTCGAAAATAATCGAGCCGAATACGGCTTGATGATGGCAAATAAAATACCGTAAAATACGTTTAATTATAAATAAGATCGATTTTTGGACTATCGAGCAAAAGAGAGGAAGATGTATCCTGAGTTAAAAGGAAAAAATGCCCTGGTTACAGGCGCGGCCCGCGGTTTCGGGCGGGCTATCGCCCTGCGGCTGGCCGAAGAAGGTGTCAATATTATTGTCAACTATAGATGAAGCAAGAGCGATGCCGACAATGTTGTCGAGGAAGTCAGGCAGCGCGGAGTTAAGGCTGTTGCGACCAGGGCTGATGTCGGCAAGGAAGACCAGCTTGATCGCATGTTCGAACAGGTAAAGGAAGAGATGGGTCGGATTGACATAGTCGTGGCCAATGCCGCCTTCGGTGTTCCGGGGAATCTGATGGAAGCCACGTCCAAATACTGGGATACGACTCTTTCGGCATCGGCGCGCTCGCTGCTCGATCTGGCCAAACGCGCCGTTCCCTTGATGAATGGAGATTTCGGAAGAATCATCAGCATTACCAGTGACGGCGGACAAAAAGTGATTCCGGGATACGGCGTCGTGGGCCCGGCCAAGGCGGCGCTCGAATCAATAACTCGCGGTCTGGCCTTCGAACTGGCCCCCAGGGGCATTGTCGTCAATGGCGTCCTGGCGGGTCTGGCCGATACCAAATCGGCCCGCTCTATTCCCGGCGCAAATGAAGTCATCGGTCATGCGAAATTTCATACTCCGGCCGGGCGGATTGTCGAGCCGGAGGATATCGCCAATGTCGTGGCTTTTCTGGCTTCGAATGACGCTTCCATGGTTTGCGGCCAATTTATAGTTGTCGATGGCGGAAGAAATATTGTAGGATAAAGTTTAAAAAATCAGATATAATTCGAATATCGGGCAGGCTCCTTTATTGATTATTGGAAGGGGGGATCATAAATGCGGCCTGCCCTTTACTATTTAAGTAATTACCAAAGACCTAATTCATCTTTGGCTTCATCGGATGCCATCTCATATGGGTCCCATGGGGGATCCCAGACGATATCCACAACCACGTCTTTTACTTCATCTAATTCTCTGATCTTTTCAGATATCTGCGACACCAGTTCCGGCCCGATCGGACACATCGGAGACGTCAATGTCATGGTTACTTTGACAATACTATCGGCAGTGATATCTATGTCGTAGATTAATCCTAAATCGACCAGTCCAATATGAATTTCAGGATCTTCAATGGGAGAAATATGCTCGAGAATCAGTTCTTTGGTAAGTTCCATTTTTTACTCCGTGGAAGTTGTCTGAATCGATTTTCCGAATTTACCGGCATTGATGGCGTCAACTAATGTGGTCCACGACAGCAGGGCGCATTTTACACGAAGAGGAAACTTCTTAACCCCGCGAAGAGCCTCGAGATCACCGAGGTCGAGGTTCTCATCAATGTCTTCGCCCTTCAGAAGCTTCTTTACGATTTCTGCTATTTCTTTTATTTCCGGAAGAGTTTTGCCTTCGATAATTTCGGCCAGCATCGAGCCGGATGCAACCGAGATTGCACAGCCGACACAATTGACCGATATATTTTCGACTTTCTCTCCGGTCATTTTAAGTTTGATTTCGATTTCATCGCCACAGACCGGATTTTTACCCTGATTGGAAATATCTGGATGATCGACATGATGATGCCCCCGCGGGAACCGATAATGTTCCATGATTATGTCGCGATAAAGATCGGAAAGCTGGTCACTCATACTTGAAATACCTCCGTGCCTCCTTCAGGGCGTCGTGCAACATGTCGATTTCGTCACTGGTATTGTAAATATAGAAACTTGCCCGGGCGGTCGAGCTGACTCCGAGAAGCCGTGCCAGCGGCTGAGCGCAGTGATGCCCCGCCCTGAGGGCGATTCCCCGGGAATCGAGAAATTGCGCCAGATCATGCGGATGGATATCAGAGTCCGTAAAAGATACAGCGCCGCCGCGGTGTTCGATATTGCGCGGGCCATATATTTTAAGCGAGTCGATTTCCGATAATCTATCAAGAGCATAGCCGGTTAATTCCTTTTCATGCTGACGCACCGCATCCATTCCAATTTGAGACAGGTAATCCAGTGCCGGGGAGAAGGCAACGGCATCGGCAATGTTGGGAGTCCCGGCTTCGAATTTCCATGGCAACTCGGCCCATGTAACATCATTGAATGTCACCAGACTGATCATTTCGCCCCCGAATGTCACCGGAGTCATCCCGCGCAGCAATTCTTCTTTACCGTAGAGGATTCCGATTCCGGTCGGGCCAAGCATTTTATGGGCGGAAAAAGCCAGGAAATCGGCATTCATCGCCCTGGCATTGACCGGCATATGGGGCACGCTCTGGGCGCCGTCAACCAGCGCAATGGCACCGACTTTGTGAGCCAGAGAAATTATTTCTTCGACCGGATTTATGGTACCCAGCACGTTTGACATATGAGTCAGGGCGACCAGTTTTGTCCGCGGATTTATGATGTCATTGATATGACTCAAATCAAGATAGCCATTGGCATCGATCGGGATGTACTGCAGGTCGGCGCCATTTTTCTTTGCGAGCATAATCCAGGGAATCAGGTTGGCGTGATGCTCCATCTGCGTGATAACGATACGGTCGCCTGATTTAATGTTTTCAGTGCCCCAGGATGAAGCCACTATATTGATCGATTCGGTGGCGTTGCGGGTGAAAATTATTTCTTCTCTCTTAACACCGCCGATAAATGATGCCACTTTATCGCGGGTGGCCTCATAGGCCGATGTTGCTTCCTCGGCCAAAGTATGAAGTCCCCGATGCACATTAGCGTTGGTTTGGCTATAGTACGCGTCCAGCGCATCGAGGACTGTTTCCGGTTTTTGAGTGGTGGCCGCATTGTCCAGATACACCAGTTTTTGGCCGTTTATTCGGCGTTTGAGCAGCGGGAAGTCTTTTCTGATTCTGACCGGATCAATTGCTTTGCCCGTGGCAGGCAAACCGATTGCCTCGCCCGGTTCGGTTGTCATCCGCCCCGATTTCATTTTCCGCTCCTCCTATTTATCGACAGCGACATAAACATCGCCGTTTTCAATTTTTACTTCGTAAGTATCAAGTTCAGCTACCGCCGGCAATTGAGTCGCTTCGCCGGTTTTTATATCGAACCGGGCACCATGACGCGGACATTCGATCTGTCCGTCAACAATAGCTGCATTACCGAGAAGACCTCCGTCATGCGTACACATGTTTTCCAGCGCAAAGACGGCATCATCCATTCTTGCCAGAAGAATCGTGTAACCTTCAACCTCAACCACTTTGGTGGCACCGGCGGGAATATCATCAACCCGGCACACTTTTGTGAATTGACCCGTCATTCGATTATCCCTCCAGCTTTCTCAACATGAGATCCATCAGGACCTCAGCCAGATCGGCGGGCATCTGTGACAGGGTCGGTTCGACAAAACCGGTAATCAATGTCTTTATGGCTTCATCATTACCAAAGCCGCGGCTTTTAAGGTAAAACAACATTTCCGGATCAATCGGGCCGGTCGTCGAGCCATGGCTGCAACGCACCTGGTCGCATAATATTTCAAGTTCGGGGATGGATTCGGCCTTTGTCCCGCGATTAAGAAGCAGATTGCGGTTCAATTGGTAAGCTTCACAGTTTTTTGTGTCCTCATTGATTCTAATCAATCCGGTATATGAGGAAACTGCCTTATCTTTCAATACCACCTTGAAGTCAATATTGGAAAATGATTCACTGGCCTCATGATGATGCAGCGTGTGATAATCGAAATGCTGATTGCCGCTGGAGAAGACGACACCCGACATTTTGCTGTCGGCGCCCTGTCCCGCCAGAATGGTTCCGGCATTCACCTTGGATATGCTTCCGCCAAGACCGCCGTAAACGGCATGTATCCGTGCCTTTGCCGCCAGGCGGGCTCTTTGCGTTATATAGGAACGGCAATTGTCGCCAAATCGCTGAATGTTGGCGTATCGGACGTTGGATGACTCGCCGACATAAATTTCCGCGATGCTATTATTGACGGCATCCGATTGACGGCATTCGCCGGAATAATCATCGATAAAAGTCACCTCGGAATTTTTTCCTACAATGACAAGCAGGCGAAGAAAAGTCGCCGTGCCGGAGGGATGCCGCTGTAATCTTATTGGCTTTTCGACAATCGTATTGTCCGGAATATACAGGAACAGCCCGGTCGCCCAGAGGGCGGTGTTGAGCGCCTCGAATTTGCCGGTGTTTTCGTTTACCAGATGTCCCAGGTGGTTGGCAACCAGATTTTCGTTTTCCACCGTTGCTGAATGGAGATCCTTGAAAATCACGCCGGATTCGACTGATTTCTCATCCAGTGAGGTAATAGTCATATTATCCGGCCGG
Source organism: Candidatus Zixiibacteriota bacterium (assembly GCA_040752235.1). Taxonomy (GTDB): domain Bacteria; phylum Zixibacteria; class MSB-5A5; order GN15; family PGXB01; genus PGXB01. The sequence continues at coordinate 7,006 of JBFMFJ010000061.1, forward strand.
TTGTAGCCATAACCGGAATATTCCGAATTTATGGACTGGCTTTCGGACCGATCATCCGACAGCGGCAATATATTCATGGCCTCAGGCAGATTTTCGATAAGAAAATTTTCCGGATCGGTGTACTTCCAGAGATGTACCACACGCTCGGGCAATCCCATTTCCAAAAAGCTGTTCCAGCTATTCTTTCGAATATTGTACAGCCAGCGTGGCTCATGTTTATTGATTTTCCTGAAATCTATTTTATTTGTAACAGTTGCTTGCGTACTCATATAAAAAATCCCTCGATATCAGGATCGGCGGCATCAGCCGACTGATCCTTCCATTTCAAGTTCAATCAGTCTGTTAAGCTCGACGGCATATTCCATCGGAAGCTCTTTGGTGAAGGGCTCAATGAAGCCGTTGATAATCAGCAGTCGCGCTTCATCCTCGGAGAGCCCACGGCTGGTCAGGTAAAAGATTTGCTCTTCAGCGACTTTACTGACTCTGGCTTCATGCTCGATTCTTACATTTTCAGCGTCGATTTCCATGGTGGGATAGGTGTCGGATCGTGAAGCATCGTCAATTAGCAGGGCATCGCACTCCACCGAGACTTTGCTGTTTTCCGCCTTCGGGTAAACCTTGACCAGTCCCCGATATGACGCCCGTCCGCCCGCCTTGGAAATTGATTTCGAAGTTATCCTTGAACTTGTATTGGGCGCGGCATGAATAACCTTGGCGCCGGCATCCTGATGCTGTCCATTGCCGGCAAAGGCGATCGAAAGAATTTCGCCCTTGGCGCCTTCACCGACGAGATATACGCAGGGGTACTTCATAGTCAGGCGCGAGCCGATATTCCCGTCCACCCATTCCACGGTAGCATTCTTATGAGCCACCGACCGCTTTGTCACCAGATTAAGAATATTATGGGCCCAGTTTTGTATGGTGGTGTATCTGATATAGGCGCCTTCGAGCGCGATCAATTCCACCACGGCCGAATGCAGCGAATCGGTGGAATAAACGGGCGCCGTGCAACCTTCGATGTAATGCACCCGGGAACCTTTGTCGGCAATTATCAGTGTTCGCTCGAACTGCCCCATGTTCTCGGCATTGATCCTGAAATATGCCTGGAGCGGTATTTTGACATCGATACCGGGCGGCACATAAATGAAAGAACCACCCGACCAGACCGCAGAGTTGAGAGCCGCGAATTTATTGTCGGCGGGCGGGATAACAGTCGAGAAATATTTTTTTACTATTTCGGGATGTTCGCGCAGGCCGCTGTCCATATCCAGGAAGATTACTCCCTGATTCTCAAGATCCTTGTGGAAGGAATGATAAACTACCTCGGATTCGTACTGTGCCGAAACGCCGGCCAGGAATTTTTTCTCGGCTTCGGGTATTCCAAGCCGGTCGAAAGTCTTCTTGATATAATCTGGGACATCATCCCAGGTTTGTCCGCGTTCGGCGATCGGCTTGATATAATAATAAATATTGGCAAAATCGATTGAGTTCAGAATTTCGGTATTGCCCCATTTGGGCATCGGCTTGGCAAGAAAGATGTCGAGAGCTTTGTGCCTGAATTCGCGCATCCAGTCCGGCTCTTTTTTCATCCGGGAAATCATCTCAACCACTTCGTGATTGATTCCCCTGGCTCCCTTATGAAAATATTCCTCCGGATCATGGAAACCATATTTCTCGGCATAATTGTCCCCGATATCGGAAACGCTGTTGTTTTTGTATACAGTGTCACTCATGTGTCATCTCCCCATTCAGGCCGCATTGGAATTGAGCCAGTCGTAACCCTGATCCTCCAGCTTAAGAGCCAGTTCGGGGCCGCCTGAGTTGACAATGTGTCCGTTGATCATGACATGAACCCGGTCAGGCTTGACATAATTGAGCAACCGCTGGTAATGGGTAACAAGCAGGACCCCGCCGTCGGCCGGGGCCGATTCATTTATGCCGTTGGAGACGATTTTAAGGGCGTCTATATCAAGTCCTGAGTCGGTTTCATCCAGAATGGCCATTTTGGGTCTGAGAACCGCCATTTGCAGTATTTCCAGTCTTTTCTTCTCGCCGCCGGAAAATCCGTCGTTGACATAGCGAGTCGCGAATTTCTGATCGACCTCGAGTAATTTAAATTTTTCCATGAGATCCTTGCGGAATGTTTTCAACCGGGATTCATCGCCGCCGCTTCTGGCCTTGACCGCCGAGCGCAGAAAATTGGCCACGGTGACGCCCGGAATGGCCAGCGGATACTGAAAACCGAGGAAAAGACCCGCCAGAGCCCGCTCGGTCGCGTCCATTTCAAGCAGATTTCGGCCTTCCAGATAAGCCTCTCCGGAAGTTATGGTATAACTGGGGTGGCCGGCCAGGGCATTGGCAAGAGAAGACTTGCCGGAGCCATTCGGCCCCATTATGGCATGTTTCTCACCACGCTTGATTTCAAGCGAGACCCCTTTGACAACTTCCTTGCCCTCTATTTCTACATGAATATCATGGATGGAAAAAATTGTCTCTGTATTTTTCATATTAACCTCTATCAATACATGATAAAATATATCCTGTTTATGCTTATTACTTCTCCATATCGGCTAATTTGCAATTCTTATGCAGTTTCTTTTTTATGGAGGAGAAGTTCTTTGGATTCCAGAAAATCCAATTTCCCGTTGGCCAAATCGGCGAGAGTAACTTTGCCGAGGATCCCGTTAATAAAGCGATCGAAAGTACTCCACATTTGTCTGACGCGGCAATCATCGTCATGAACACATACATCACTTTCGCCGGTATAACGGCCGCAATGGTGATTTCCGAAAAACGGCTCACCAAGAGCGGAGAAAATTTCCCTTAATGGAATTTGCTGGGCCGGTTTGGATAAAATATAGCCCCCTTTGCGGCCTCTGACTGCCTTGACAAGGCCGGCCTGTTTTAGAATCATCAACAGTTTGCCAGCGTAGGGGATAGAGAGTTTTTCGGTTGAGCTGATTTCAGGTATTGTCAGCGGTGTGCCGTTTCCTTTTTCCACGAACAGCAACATGCAGCGTAGCCCGTATTCTTCAAGCGCAGTGACTTTCATCTTAATAATCCTCAATAGTTTCTACATTCTGTTTACAAATACTATACAAAAAAGTATTGTAATATGTTCCCAAATGAGATATAAAATCTCTATTTTGTCCTGTTTACTAATATATATAAACAAATATAAAATGGTATTGTTTTTTTTATTTTGACAATTTTTCATTTTTTTTGTCGGTTGGTGGCGTGAAGGCCCGATTTTGGGTCCTTTCGGCCGGCAATATTGCGGAATATTGGTGATCCGGGCATTTCATGGCAGTCAGTTCATTGCGGCATTTGAGATACCTTTATTAGCTATTATACTGCGAAACAATACGATATGGAGAACCTGACCAAATAAGTTTCAATTCAGAAGCTTTTTTCCTTGACAAAAAAGTGGTATTCTTTGTATATTATAATAATTAAGGGAGTCGGAAAGAGGCAGCACATTCAGCAAGTTAGCCAAATACTGCTCAAATCCACAGCTGTGATTGAGACTGACATTGAAAACCACTTGATCCTCGATTGACGACTTGCGCTTTTTGGTCATTTTGCCAGGCGAAATTAAACATAATAACCATAACCATCTCAGGAGGGATATCATGCGTTATCAATCCCTGCTTCTGACCTTTGTCTGCGTACTCTTGTTGGCGGGACAGGCCGGCGCCATTACTTTCCGCGCCGAAGCCTCTCCTGAATCATCTCCGGGTCTCGTGCTGGTAGGGACGCCATTCACGATTGACCTTTACTTGAATAACAATGATGGTTTTGATCAACTCGGCTATAGTATGCCGCTTCGCTTCTACAGTCCCGATGAAAGCATAACCAACGTCATCCATCGAAACGTCCATGGATACAGTGCGGATAGTATCCCGTATGGCATTTCCTACAACGACAGTTCGATTCTCTTGCTGAATAATTATGCCACGTACTGGAATGCCATGAACAAATGGTTCGGCTTCAGCTGGAACGGAATCCTGCCGGACACAGTCAATCATACGACCGCCTCTACGAGCGGCTGGCCGTACAATCTCGGCGAGCAGCTCTATATCCAGTTCGCATTTCAGATCGATGAGCCCGGGACATTCTGTATCGATTCCATAGGTCATCCCGATCCCACCTATGAATGGCTCTTTGATCCACCCGGCTCCAATCAGGCCTTCAATGGCCCATATTGCTGGACAATCGGTTGCGTCAATGACAACGATTGCGACGGCATAACCAATGCCAATGACAATTGTCCGGATACCCCCAATACCAATCAGGCCGATGCCGACGGCGATGATATCGGTGATGTCTGCGATGAATGTCCGAATGATCCGAATAATGATGCCGACGGCGACGGTTTCTGCGCCGATGTGGATAATTGCCCGGCCGTTTACAATCCGTCACAGGCCGATTCCGACGGTGACGGGGTCGGTAATGACTGCGATAATTGTGTCGGAGTATCCAATCCCAATCAGGAAAATCCCGATGGCGATCAATTCGGCAGTGCCTGCGATAACTGCCCGCTTGATCCCAACAATGACCAGCAGGATTCCGACGTCGACAGCCACGGTGATATTTGCGACAACTGCCCCGACGATTATAATCCGACCCAGGCGGATAATGATGCCGATGATGTCGGTAACACATGCGATAACTGCCCTGATGATCCCAATACTACTCAGACCAATTCCGACAATGATACCTATGGCGATGCCTGCGACAACTGCCCGGCCGTGGACAATCAGGATCAGCAGAACTCGGATTCCGACAGCCATGGCGATCTTTGCGATAATTGCGTCAACGTCACCAATGAAAACCAGGCGAATTCCGATGCCGATGCCTACGGAAATGCCTGTGATAACTGCCCGACCGTGACAAATCCCGACCAGACCGATATCGATACCGATAATGTCGGCGACCTGTGCGACAATTGCCCCGCAGTATCCAATCAGGATCAGCAGAACTCCGATGCTGACAGTCACGGCAATGCCTGCGACAACTGTCCGACCGTAACCAATGAAGATCAGCTAAATTCCGATGCTGATACTTATGGTGATGCCTGCGACAACTGTCCTGATGTGACGAATCAGGATCAGGCTGATTCCGACGGCGATGGTATCGGCGATGCCTGCGATACCTGCCCTAATGACCCCAATAACGATATCGATGGCGACGGAGTCTGCGGCGATGTCGACAACTGCCCGACCGGTTACAATCCGACCCAGGCTGATTCCGACGGTGACAATTTCGGGGATGTCTGCGATAATTGCCCGAACGCCAACAATCCCGGCCAGGAAAACTGGGACAGCGACAGCTACGGCAATGCCTGCGACAACTGCCCGCTGGTGGGTAATGAAGACCAGACGAACTCGGATGAAGATACTTTCGGTGATGCCTGCGACAACTGTCCGGATGCGACCAACCAGGATCAAGCGGATGCCGATGATGATGATATCGGCGATGTTTGCGATGCCTGCCCCAACGATCCGGATAATGATATCGATGAAGATGGTGTCTGCGGCGATGTCGATAATTGCCCGACCACGTCCAACACCGATCAGGCGG
>JBFMFJ010000062.1:0-12468 GCA_040752235.1 Candidatus Zixiibacteriota bacterium
ATGCCGTCGGTTATCAGCGCGAAGCTCTCTGGAGCCTAAACCGGGCGGCCCTGAATATGCTGGACGCCCTGGAACAGCAGAGCCAATGCAACAAAGGTGGAAGCTGCAACAAACCGTCGCAAAAGATGGAATCGCTTTGTATGCAGCAGCAGCAGTTGAATATGCAGACGCAGTCGCAGTGCAATAATCCGAATAATATGAATCCGGGCGGGAAGGAAGCGATGAAACGCCTGGCCGCCGAACAGGGTGCCATACAGAAATCATTAATGGACCTGGAAAAGGAATTCGGCAATAGCCGGGAAGTTCTCGGCCGTCTTGATGCTGTCGCGCAGGATATGGAAAGGGTGGCGGATCAACTGAGCAGCGGTGAAGTCGGCCAGGAAACGCTTGATCGCCAGCTTAAAATTTATTCACGTATGCTTGATGCCACCAGGACCATGCAAAGAAAAGACTTTACCGAACAGCGCAAGGCCTCGGTCGGACAGGATGTTCTTAGATCATCACCGCCGGCTCTCTCGGGAAATAACCTGCAGGGCGGGCTGGATGTCGAGGATCGCCTGCGGCAATTCCTCAATGAAAGCTATCCCGAAGAATATGAACAGCATATTAAAGCCTATTTCAAGGCGCTGCTGGAATCTTTCTACCAAACACCCATGCCGGCAATGGACAATGAATAAAATCCTGCTTCTCACGGTCCTACTTTTCTTCTCCGCCTTCGGGATGATATACGGTCAGTCCGATCAGGATCGTATTACCAGACCGAGGCCGGTCCTGGATCGCGATGTGCGGGACAGCTCCGAGATTGATGATGGACTGACACTGCCCCGGCAGCTTATGTCGCAGGGCGCCTATATCAGCGCCGCCGGCCTTCTTGAAGATATTTATGCGTCAAATCCCGAAGACAGGGAAGCTGTCAATCTCCTGCTGAATTGCTATTTTGAACTGAAGGCGTATGCAAAAGCCGAACTGCTGCTGCAAAGGCTGCTTGAGCGATATCCCCTCGAATATCCATACCTCATTCGCCTTTTTGAGCTCTATTTAAAATCGGGGGTCGATTCGACCATCAGTTTTCAGGCCGACGATATCCTGCGTAAATACCCGGGAAATCCGGATATATATCGGTCGCTGATCACCAAACTTATTGAATATGGTTTCAACGATAAAGCTCTGGAAATAGTCGAAAAAGGGCGCCGGGAGTTTTCCAATAATTCATTATTCGCCCTCGAAAGAGCCACGCTGTTCGAGAACCGGGGAGAGTATTTTAACGCCGTTATGGAATATTACGGCGCCGCTGATCAGGATTCCTTAATGAAAGCGCAGGCCGATCGAAAAATCGCGACCCTTATCCGCTATCCCGGGGCGACTGATGAAGTCATCCGAGCCTTAAATCATATTCTGGATTCTCTGCCTGATAATATATATGTCATGAAGTTGCTGCAGGAAGCTTATGTCAGGGCCGAGAGATTCGATGATGCTTTCAATATCAGCATTGCCCGCGATTCCCTGACCGAAATCAAAGGCCGGGAGCTTTATGCTTACTTGAGGGACTGCTTTTTGCGAAAGCTCAATGAGCAGGTTATTAAAATGGCGGAGTACATCGAAACCAGAGACTTTTCCAAAGACGAAATTTCGCAATACCGTTTTCATTATGGCGAGGCTTTGCTTGCTGTCGGCAGAGTGCGCGACGCCATCGGTGTATACCATAAAATAATTGAGCAATATCCTCTCCCGCGCGATAAGGCCATGGCGGCATTGGCTATCGCCAATGCCTACAGGTACAATCTCAAAATCTATGATACTGCTCGCGTTTATTATGATTCCGCCGCCACTGCCTATAATTTCAGCCCGGTTCGTTTTTCATCATGGCTTGAAATAGCCCGGCTTCATATTATAGACGGTCGGCTCGATTCCGCCGAGACCGCTTTTTCGCGTCTCCTGATTGATGGTGATGCCGAAGAACGCCGCGAACTTATTTCGTATAATCTGGCCATGATTTTATTTTATGAAAAGCAATATGGGGCCGCCGATCTGGCCTTTCGGAAAATAATAAATGATTTCCCGCGAGGATTCTATACCAATGATGCCCTGATTAACAGCCTGATTATCCGGGAGGCCCAGGCTTCATCGCCGGAAGCCCTTGATTTGTATGCCGATGCCATTTACTACGACGCCCGGATGATGCCGGATTCGATGGAAAGCAGGTTCAGTCGGATAACCAGCATGGGGCAGTCATCGCTGACAGGGCTGACCATGCTTCGTCTGGCCGAACATTATTGCAGGCGCGGGGATACCGCCTCGGCGCTGACTGTCATCGACAAAATGGCCGCTAATTATGCCGGCGACTACTTTTTCCCGTATACTCTGAAATTAAAAGGCGATATATTTGCGGCGGACCCCGTCCGGGTGGACGAGGCGGCGCAAATATATCGCGATTTACTTCAAAATTACGGCAGCTATCCCTTTACCGGCGAGGTAAGGGAGGCGCTGCAAAATATCGAAAAAAACAAACAGGCCAGCTGATTATCAATAATCGGCTTTTTCTATTTCAATCTCGCGCTTTCTTTCGGATTTCATAGCCCGAAGCTGCATCTCGAGATTTTCTATCCGGCTTTCGTAATTCTCCATTTTTGCCGCCTTCATCTTTATGGTGGTTCGAATCAGAACGCCAAGCGAAATAAGCAAAAACAGCACTGAATTTATCTGCCGGAAGATTTCCCCATAATTGAACAGGGAATCCATAAAAGCGGCTATGCCCAGAAAGAACATTATAGCACACCAGACAAACATAAATTCCTCCTGATTTTTTAAACCGTCCGCCTTGAGACGGGTATAATTTTTGGTTGTGAATTGCTCATTTATAATTATATTTGACCAATATTTATCTATTTTGTAAAACTATTTGATTAATTTAATTATCGGGTGTTGGATAATTGAGCTTTAGGAGGTTCTTTTGGAGACCAGAATAGATTCTGTTGGAAAAAGCTTTGACAAGACCAATGCTTATATCGCGGCATTCGTCTTTATATTTACCCTGATTATCTATCGATTGACAATGGCGCCGACTTTCTCTTATTGGGATTGCGGCGAATTTATCGCCTGTTCCTACATTCTGGGCATTCCTCATCCCCCGGGATCCCCCTTGTTTATTCTGATTGGAAGGATTTTCTCGATATTGCCCATTTCATCCGATATATGTTTCCGAATCAATATTCTTTCCATTGTCTCCTCGGCGGCGGCTGTCCTTTTCGGTTATCTGACCGTGGTCAGAATAATCAGAACCTGGTATGATGAGTCGGAGACCTCGGTTTGGAGCAGATATATACCTTATATCGGCGGTGTTGTCGGCGCCCTGTTTATGGCCTTTGCGACAACCTACTGGGCCAACGCTGTCGAGGCGGAGGTCTACGGGTTATCCATGATGATTATGACAATGATCCTCTGGATGATGTTGATTTATTATGATGTCCGGGGAACGGGGAAAGGGACAAAACTGATTATTATGGCCTGCTACCTGGGCATGCTCGGCGTCGGCGTTCACCTGACGACCTTCCTGATTATGCCGATCGCAGCGGTCTTTTTTATACTGAAAAAAGACGCTCCGGTTAAAGCCTGGATTGCTCTGTGCGGGCTTTTTGTGGTCGAGCTGCTGGGCATGATAGCCTTTTCCAATATGGATGGCGGATTCCAGGCCTTTATTTTCGCCACCGTGATATTTCTCCTTCTTGCCGTCTTTCTGGTCTACAAATATATCAACTGGCCCGTCCTGATAGGTATTGCCGCTTTTTCGCTGATTATGGTCGGTTTTACCGCCTTTAAATTTGCGCTGATACTTGGCATTGTTGCCATGCTGGTGATCGCCTCAGCTGCCAGGAAACTTGACTGGAAAACCGGTTTGATGATTATCCTTTTCGCCGTCGTCGGTTTTTCACTGCACCTGTTTATACCTATTCGCTCGGGGTTGAATCCGCGTATCGATGAAAACAATCCATCAAGGAATTTCAGTCTGGCCCCCTGGGCCTTTTTCGATAAAACCCAAAACCAGCCTTTTATCAACTACCTTGACCGTAAACAGTACGGGAGCCAGTTGATGGTGGAAAGATCGTTCCAGCGGCGCGGCACCTGGGCTCATCAGTTCGGACGCCACCCGCATATGGGCTTCTGGAGCTATTTCGAAACCCAATATGGTTTCAGACCGATCTTCCTGCTGGTCTTCCTGCTCGGCCTTTTCGGCCTGTATTATTCCACGAGAAAACGGGTGCAAATCGGACTGCCGTTTCTAATCTTGCTTTTGCTGGGGACCGTCGGCCTTGTTCTGTACATGAATTTTGCCGACGGAATCATGTATAATGCGCAGACCGGCGATGCCTATCTCGAAGTCCGAAACCGGGATTATTTCTTCACTCCGGGATTTGCCTATTTCGGCCTGGCCCTCGGGCTCGGTGCGGCGGCTCTGATGGATACGGTCAGGAAGAAAACGGCGGCATCAGGTATTCATCGTCCCGTTATGATGGCTATGTCGATTGTAATAATCCTGCCGCTGTTTGCGTTGGGAAGAAACTATTTCGAAAATGACAGGTCCAAACATTACTACCCTCAGATTTATGCCGAGAATATGCTGAACACCTGCGAGAAAGATGCCATCCTGTTTACTTCGGGTGATAATGATACATTCCCGCTCTGGTGCCTGCAGGAAGTTTATGGCATTCGCAAGGATGTGCGGGTGGTGAATCTGTCGCTGTTCAACACCGACTGGTATGTGGCCCAGATGAAAAACCATTATGGCGTTCCTATCTCATTATCCGACAATCAGATATTGTGGAACGACTATGAGTATCAGGGGCATACCATACGGCGTCCGGAGTCGACCTTTGTCGATCGTCCGCGTAAACGAAGAACCTATCTTATTCCGGCGCCTTTCGAAGGCCGTATTTGGAAACTTCAGGATATGATGGTCGATGAGGTGGTTATTGAAAACAAATGGAAAAATCCCATTTATTTCTCTTCGGAACCCTATGCCGAATCGCCATTAAAGCTGAGGGATATTGCCGCTACCGTAGGTTTGCTATATAAAATCGATTCAGCCAAATGGGACCGGAATATAAATGCGGATGAGGGCTATCGCCTTTACAAGGATGTTTATCGCTATGACGGGCTTGATAACCCCAATATTTATCGTGATGAAAACGCCACCGGGGTTATGCTGGCGCTCGGCTTTAACGCCATTCGCCTGGCCTCCGAATTCTGGAAAACCGGTCAGCAGGATAAGGCCTTTGACATATTGCAATTTATAATCGAAAAGTATCCTGAGTTCCTGCAATCTTATGTTACATATCATGATTATCTGAGGGAACTGGGAGATACCGCCAAAGCCGACAGCGTTCTTAATAGTTTTGAACCGGTTGTGACGGAATTGATCAGAAAGGATCCTCAAAGCCAGTTTTATGTCGGCGATCTCGGTCTGCTGAGGTTTTATCAGGACAGGACCGATGAAGCGCTGGCGCTTTTGTGGGAGGCCTTTGATATTAATCAAAGCAGCGGTCCCGCCTACCGCAAACTGGCCGGAGCTCTGATAGAATCCAAGCGTTACACCGAACTTGTCAAAGCGACTCAATTACATGCCGATTACAAGAATAACCGCAATGATCCGCTGGTCAGACAGGTTCTGCAGCTTGATCGACCGGGAACGGCACCGCCGCCGGAATCAGAAGACTGGTAATTAATTGGTGAAGAAAACGACGGCGGCGGATTAAAAAATCCGCCGCCTTTTTTATTGATCAACCGGTGAAAATATAACTTTTGTTTCTCTGGTATTTCCCCTGCGAGCGGGTCATCATCCTCTCCATAATGAATTCCCGCCTGACAGTGCAAAAATCATCATGGAATTCCAGGATCTTCTTGTTTATTTCCGCCTCGGCATAAACCCGATTGACCTCAAATTGCCTGAGAATATATTCCAGAATATATTTGCGTTTTTTCCGCTGGGCGGGCAATGCCCTGAAACGCCCGTTCTTCAGAAAATTGCTGATAACTTTTTCCGCCGGACCGGGCCGGTTTTGGTTGGAATGCTTATCCAGCCAGGCCCATAAGTCTTTTTCCGCAATACGCCAGTCTTTGCCGATTTTATATCCCGGCATCTCGCCCTGCTGCAGCTTGCGGGCTATTACCTGGACATTCATCTTCAGAATGTCGGCGACTTCAGAGGTGGTAAAAAACCTGATAATCGGTTCGCCACTCGATACGGATTCATTTTCCATAATAGTCAATCCTTATTAATATTATTATGTATAATAACGTATTTTAAGGTATTGTCAAGTACTTTTATAGATTTTATATCAGAGGATTAAGATTGACTTTTATTGATAATCAAATTTATTAACTGTTCTATGACATATTTCATCTATACGATTCTCAGCCTCATATGGGGATCGACATGGCTGGTCATCAAAATCGGACTTGAAGATTCTTCACCGCTATGGTCATCCGGGCTCAGATTTGTCATCGCGGGTGGTTTAATATTCCTGTATAACCGGATACGCGGAATTCATTATCCTCATAAATTCAGCGAAATACTTAAAATAGCTCTGCCGGGTTTTTTTATATACAGTTTCAGCTATATGTTCGTTTATCTCGCCGAAGCATATATAAGTTCTTCATTAACTGCTTTTTTATTCGCCAGTTTTCCCTTTTTTGTGGCCGGATTTTCCTTATTCATGTTGAAGGATGAGCGGCTCGGGTTTGTCGGCTGGATAGGTCTGCTGATCGGTTTCACGGGAATATTTTTTATCTTTTTCGATTCTCTGACACAGTCAAAGTTGGTATCCATCGGAATTATTCTGGCTGTTCTGGGTGCCATGGCGGCCGCTTATGGAACCGTTTATATACGGGCCCGGCTCCGGGAATATCCGGCGCCTCTCATGGTTGAAATTCAGATGCTGGCGGGAGTTGCTTTGATTATTATCGCCGCTCTGATTTTTGAACCGATCAACTCCTTCCAGATTACCACCAAATCGATATCCGCTTTGCTGTATCTGGCCATCTTTGGATCATTTATCGCCTTTCTGGGCTATTACTGGCTTTTGAAAAGAATGGAGGCCATAAAGGTGGCGCAGGTGGCCTTTATAAATCCCTTCGTGGCTTTTATACTGGGATACCTGGTGCGTTATGAAACCTTTAATTTCTTTACAATCATCGGATCGATGCTTATCATTGGCGGTGTAATTATGGTTGTAAGGAAGTAAGATAGCTTGCCGGCATTTATTAAAAAACATCCGCTCCTATTCTGTATCCTGATTGCCATCGCCCTGCGGCTTTGCTCGGTCGTCTATTCCAGGGGTTATATGGCCAATGACGACCAGTTCGAGACCGTCCAGGTGTCGTATCATGCCGTCCAGTTCGGCCTCATGTCGGATGACGGATATATCACATGGAACGCCATGAAAGGATCAGAGGTCGGCCGTTCGCCTCTGTATAATCTGTTCAACTACAGCACTATGACTATTCTGACATGGCTTGGAATTTATGATCTCGATTCCATGATGTACTTTATCCGGTTGTTACATGCTCTGCTTTCATTGTTGATCGTTTATTATGGCTACAAGTATGTTCTTTTGGCCACCCGGAATGAAAGATATGCCCTGGTAACAGGCCTGATTCTATCGGCGCATTTTCTGATGCCTTATCTGAGTGTCCGTAACCTCGTTGAAATGGTTTCAGCCGATTTTCTTGTCCCCTGTATTTACTATTCATTTCGAGGAACCAGGGAGGATGACAACCGTATGCTGGCGATCGCCGGAATGCTGGGTGCTATCAGCTGGCTTATACGTTTCAATACCGGGCTGGCCGTCATTCCGATACCATTTGCGATCTGGTTTATTACCCGAAGACTCCGTCCGGCGCTCTATTTTTGTGCCGGTTATCTCCTGATTGCCGTCTTCGGAGCCAGCCTCGATGCCATCTATCTAGGCACATTCGGCCGTTCCACCTACAACATTTTTAAGTCGTTCCTGTACGTCACCAGTAATCCGCCATTACCCCAGCCGATATACCTGTTTGCCGGCGTGGTTCTTGGCATACTGATACCGCCTTTTTCTCTTTTCCTTATCTATAATATTCTCCGGAAAAAAGTCATCAGGGATAATTTGATTTTATTCACCTCGATCGCCTTATTTTTTATCATCCACAGCCTTATCCGGCACAAAGAAGAGCGATTTATGATCCCGATATTTCCATTATTGACAATGCTGGGAATGATCGGATTATATGCCTGGCTGGCGAACAGCAACCCGGCATCCGCTTTGCGAAAAATATTCAAGTATTCGGCCGGTCTCGCGATTGTGATAAATATCATTTTGCTCCCGCTTTTCACATTCAACTATGGGCATAAGGGGATGATTGAACCATATGTTTATATTTCCCGACAGGATGATGTCAAAGCCATAATCATCGATCGCATCGAGCGGCGGCGTGTTGTGACCTCGAGCTACGCCGGATTCAAAAGGCCCAATTATATAAAAATCGACAAATGGGAGGATTTGTCGACACGGCGCAATGATTCTCCGTTTTATGACAGCGCCAATTACTTCATTATTTTTTCCGATGACAATGCCCGGGCTCATGCCGACTCGCTGACGAAATATTTCGGCCCCATCGAACCGGTTTTCTATTCAAAGCCGTCATTGATGGATGCCCTTCTGCATTTTCTCAATCCGAAATACAATCATCTTAATGCCGCCTGGGTGTATAAGAAGGTGAGCGACAGCACGGCACCGGTTAAAGACAGTTGATTTTTTTGGCAGGTTTTATATATTGCCTCGAATCTTTATGAATAAAGCTGATTAGATGAATCGTTTTTTTGAATTTTCGCCGGCCCAGTTGCGCGTGATTGTCTTTCTGTCCGCGCTTCTGGTGGTCCTATCCGCCTATCGGTTTTTGTTCAGCTACTCGCGGCTCGATGAAAACTCGATGCGGCTGTCGGTGAAGATTGCCGAGACCGACACCCGCTATTCTCCGGTAATAAAGGTCGATCTTAATCTTTCACCGGCCGATTCGCTGGAGCTGCTTCCCGGGATAGGGCCGGTTCTGGCCCGGCGGATTGTAGCCCGGCGGGACAGCATTCCCTTTAAAAAGCCGGAGGATATCCTGGATGTGAATGGTATCGGCTTTTCTACCTATGAGAAAATAAAATCATACATTGAGGTCAGGCAATGGTAGAATTGTCCGGGAAAAAATACGGCGTCGAATTGCTTGATAGAAAGATTCGTCTGGTCGGAGTCTCGGCTTCCGCCGGCCGCAAAACCGTGGATATACTGACCGAAATACCCGCCGATGAAATATCCTCGCAATCGCTCGATCACAACGGCAGCCTTTATCTGGCGGTTTCGGAAGACAGCGCCATTATAAAACGAGTGAAGATCAGCGCCGATCGCAGCCTTGATCCCGATAAACTGGCTCAATTCGAATTACTGGCCTCGCTGCTCGATAACCAGGATCATTATTATTTCGAATCATTCGAGATCGACACCGGCCGGGAAAGACTGGCGATCGCCTATAAGAAAAGTGAAATTGACGGCAAACTGGATTATTTCAGCAATAATTTTATCAAACCATCCGGTTTTCAGTTGCGCTCATGGGCAATGGCGGCCGGATATCAGAATTATGGCCGTCCCGCCGGAGGACGCCTGATCTGCCTGATTGATATTACCGACAGCATGGCCTCATTTTGCTTTGTCGAGAATGGCCGGCCGATCAATCTGGGCTCGGTTGTAAGCAACGCCGGTATCAGCGAAAGTGATCCGCGGAAGTCAAAGGCATTCCTTCTTGATATTATCGCTACCGTTCAGTACCAGATGCTCACTTTTGACAAACTGTCACAATCGGTGCCGCTTTCGGCCGTGATTATTACCGGTTCCTGCTGCAATCAGGAACTGGCCGCCGGCATTGAGAAGGGACTGGGTATCAAAACCTCCCTGCCGGAAATGCGCCGGGAATTGTTCGCTTCCGATTTATTCCCAGAATCTCATAAATATCTTGTCGGTCTTGGCCTGACTGTGGAGTGATCCATGCGCGTAACAGGCGGAATATTAAAGGGGCGTCATTTGTCCACCGCGCCCGGCATGGCAACCAGGCCCACCACTGACAAAGTTCGTCAGTCGATGTTCAATATATTGATGCATGAAATCGAGGACGCCGAGGTGCTTGATTTGTTTGCCGGGTCCGGTGCGCTGGGAATCGAGGCTGTTTCCCGGGGGGCAAAGTCAGCCGTCTTTGTCGAATCGGTCTACAAGCCGGTTACAGTAATCAGACAAAATCTTAAATCCCTGGGGCTCGAGGCGCAGGTTCTTACAATGGATTATCGCGAGGCCTGCCGCATTTTATCGGAAAACGGGAGACAATTTGATTTGATTTTCGCCGACCCGCCCTATGAAAAAATAACCCCCCAGGAAGTGGCGGAAACAGTGCTTCAATATAACTTGCTTCGAAATAAAGGATTATTTATTATTGAGCATAAATCCGGAATGAGTATTAATTCGGATAATATCGTATTATTGAAAAAAAGGAAATTTGGTCAGACCGAGGTTTCATTTTATGCCGGCAAAGAATAAAAACGTTGGCAAGACAGCCATTTATCCGGGGACGTTTGATCCGATTACCAACGGACATCTGTCTTTGATTCAGAGGGCCACCCAGCTTTTTGACCATATCATTGTTGCTGTCGCCAAAAATGCCGGCAAAGATCCTCTCTTCACTCATGAGGAACGAGTCGAGCTGGTGAGGGAGAGTATCAAGGAAATCAAGCCGGAAAACCCGGTCAAAGTTATAAAATTCGACGGGCTTCTGGCGGACCTTGCCAGAGATATGCAGGCCTGTGCCATTATAAGGGGGCTGCGGGCGGTTTCGGATTTTGAGTATGAGTTCCAGATGGCGTTGATGAATCGCAAGATGGCGCATCATGTCGAAACCGTTTTTCTCATGCCCGCTCTTTCCTGGGTGTACCTGTCATCGACTATCGTTAAAGATGTCGCCGCGCATCACGGCGATATTCACACCCTCGTGCCGCCTTCGGTCAAAGAGGCCCTGCACAGAAAATTTAACAAATCCAAATAAGGAATAATTACCCATGGCAGACAATCCTGAACAGGAACGGGAGGATATTGAACAACCTCAGGTACCGCTGGAAGAACTGATCCGAACCAGACGTCAAAAACTGGCCGACCTCCGGGAAAAGAATATCAATCCCTATCCGTACCGCTTTGAACGTACGCACATGATTAATGAGGCCAGAAACAATTATGATGCTCTTGTAGCCGATCAGACTGCTGTCCGGCTGGCCGGGCGAATTATGCTCAAACGGAAAATGGGTAAAGTCATTTTCTCGGATATCCATGATTTGTCCGGCAAGATGCAGGTGTATGTCAAAATCGACAATGTCGGCAAGGAAGAATTCAAGCTGTTCGACAAAAAAATAGATCTGGGCGATATTATTGGCGTCGAAGGAACCCTGTTCACGACCAAGACGGGGGAGATGACGGTCTCCGTGAGCAAATTCGAGCTTCTTTCCAAGTCATTGCATCCTCTTCCCGACAAACATTCCGGTCTGGTTGACAAGGAGCAGCGATACCGCCGGCGTTATGCCGATTTGATCGTCAATCCAGAGGTGCGCGATACTTTTGTCAAAAGAAGCACGATTATTCGGTCCATTCGGGAATTCCTGGCCGGCCGCGGTTTTCTTGAAGTGGAAACGCCAATCCTCCAGCCGATATACGGCGGCGCCTCGGCGCGGCCGTTTAAGACGCATCATAATACACTCGATATCGACCTGTTTTTGCGTATTGCCGATGAACTGTATCTTAAACGATTGATTGTTGGTGGCTTTGAAAAGGTATGGGAATTCTGCAAAGACTTCCGCAATGAGGGAATGGATCGTCTGCACAATCCGGAATTTTCGATGATAGAACTGTATTGGGCCTATGCCGATTACAAAGATATTATGGCGCTGTTTCAAGATATGATGCGCAAGGTGGTCTTTGATCTGCACGGGACTTATAAGATAGAGTACGAAGGCATGCAGCTCGATTTCGAGCCGGATTTCAAGGAAGTCTCGATGGTCGATGCCATCAAAGCCGAAACCGGCGTCGATTTGCTGCAGCTTGATTACGCCGCGGCCAAAGCCAAGGCCAGAGAATTCGAAATCGACTCGGAAGAGTTGATCAACTGGGGCAAGGTGGTCGAGAGGTTCTTTGAAATAAAGGTCGAACCGAAGCTGGTGCAGCCGACCTTTATCAAGGATTTTCCGATGGATATCTCGCCGCTGGCCAAGATTCATCGGGATAATCCCCGGCTGACCGAAAGGTTCGAGTGCTTTATCGCCGGTCTGGAAACGGGCAACGCTTTCTCGGAATTGAATGATCCCGATGACCAGCGGGCAAGGTTCGAGGCACAGGGCAAAGCCCGCGAGGCGGGCGACGAGGA
>JBFMFJ010000063.1:0-12387 GCA_040752235.1 Candidatus Zixiibacteriota bacterium
GCGCGGGCGATCGGGTCGCTTTTTTTCCACTCATTAATTTCTTCTTCGCGGCGATAGTCGGCAGGATCGATTTCCGAATGACCGTACCAGCGATAAGTTTTACACTCAATTAAAGTCGGCCCCTCGCCTTTACGGGCCCGGCTGATGGCCTCGGCGGCAGTCTTATGCACCAGAACCACATCATTGCCATCGATAGTAATTCCGGGGAAGCCATAAGCCCTGGCGCGCTCCGAAAAATCTTTGATATTGGCCTGGAGATGCGCCGGGACCGATTCGGCCCAGAGGTTATTCTGGCAAATATAGACGATAGGAAGCTTGTGTATGCCTGCGAAATTGACCGCTTCATGCCATCCGCCCCGGGCGGTGGCGCCTTCGCCGAAGAAGGCCAGAACGACATTATCTTTTTTCTGAATCTTAAATCCCATGGCACAGCCGGTTCCGGTCACAGTCTGACCCGCCAGGGTTGAGGACGGGCTGATGACCCCCTTATCCCTCCAGCCGTAATGGCAGGGATGCGTTTTGCCTTTATCGGGAGAATTGATCCGGGCATAAATCTGGGCCACAATATGAACCAGCGGAATACCCTTGGTGACGGCGGCTCCGATTTCGCGATGTGACGGGGCAATAATATCCTCGTCGCGAAGACCATAGGTCGGCCCGACCGTGGTTGCTTCCTGGCCGACAGCCGAAAAATAAGTCCCGGCAAACCGCCCCTGTCGGAATAATTTTCTAAAGCGCTCGTCCAGCATCCTGGTTTTAAGCAGGTTGGTATAAAGACCCAGAAGAGTCTCTTCCGGCAAACCACTCTGCTTCAGGGATGGCTTGGCAGCTTTCTTATTGGCAGGCATTAAACCTCCTGACTCCTGTATATAAGAATATTATTGTTTTCATCGAAAAAAAATTACGAGATGGGAATTGTCCCAATTTTCTGTTTCTCCGGCTTTCCTCAGACAATCCATTTGTACACCGAACACATCCTTATATATACGCCATAACATCAATAAGCGATGGAATTCCCGATATTTGGCCGGTTATTAATGTCTTGCCGCCCATTTCCGAAAACCTGCTAAATCAACCCGAAAAATCCACTCAAAATAATACTGTTTTCAATATACGGTCAGACGCAGGTTCCATTCGCATGAAAACAGGATTGGCATTGAAACCGGCTGCCGCTCTGTCATTTCGAGAGTTTAATTATATAATATCACCCTCGGCAAGTCAAACGATGTTTGCGATTAATCGACTAATATTGTCCACTATTATTCCATAAAGCCTTTAAAAGCAATAAGGTTAGATATTTTGCAATTGACAAAAATATTTAAGGCGGCTATATTCAAAAAAATGTGGTGGCTGATTTAATTAACCCCGGACTAAAATGAACAAAATATCTGCTTATTTTCAACTCACAAAACCTAAAATAATGATTTTGGTTCTTGCCGGAGGCGCCACCTCATTGTTCATGGAAGGGAGCCTTGTCGGAAAACCCTTCGATTTCCTCATTTTCATAATCGCTCTGTATTTGACCGGAGGGTGCGCCAACGCATTAAATCAATATTTCGAGCGGGATATTGACGCCCAAATGAGCCGCACGGCAGGCAGGCGGCCGCTCCCTCTGGGGAAATTATCGAACCGGGAGGCTCTGGCATTCTCGATTGGCATCGGGATAATCGGCGTCTCTATCCTGCTTCTGACCTTTAATCTCCTGACGGCTCTTTTGGCCGTCGGTACAATACTATTTTACTCCTTGTTCTACACTCTCTGGCTTAAGCCGAACACGAACCAGAATATTGTCATCGGCGGGATCGCCGGAGCAATGGCGCCGGTCGGGGCTTGGACCGCCGCGAGCGGCAGCATGGCTCTGCAGCCCTGGTTATTATTTCTGATAATTTTTTTCTGGACCCCGCCTCATTTCTGGGCGCTGGCACATCAATATCGAAATGACTACAAAATAACAGGTCTGCCGATGCTTCCTGTCACCAATGGCCTCGAGTCAACGCTCAATCAGATCTTTGTCTACACGCTGCTTCTTTTTGTCTCCAGCATAATTTTATTGGCAATTAATTTTGGCTGGTTTTACTTCGGTTCCGTATCACTACTTGGTCCTTTATTTTTGATTAAAGCATACAGGGCCAGGAAATATAAAAATACTGTACTGATATGGGCCATGTTTAAGTACTCAATTTTTTACTTGTTTGGAATTTTTATTTCACTGATGCTGGACGCGATAATTTAGGTTGCATAGAATTTCGGTTTTTGCTATAATTGGCCGCAGAGGGTTAACCATTGGCACAAATATTTCCTAAATGGACGAATAATATTCAGACTTATATCGCCGCGGGTGCGGTATTTATTGTTGTTGCCATGGTTGGATTCTTTTGGTACTATGGATCGCCGTGGTACACCGATGTCGGGTATCGCCCGATACAGCCGGTTCCGTACAGCCATAAATTACATGCCGGGGACCTCGGCCTGGATTGCCGTTATTGCCACAATCTCGCCGAGAAATCGGTCCATGCCAA
Organism: Candidatus Zixiibacteriota bacterium; assembly: GCA_040752235.1. Taxonomy (GTDB): domain Bacteria; phylum Zixibacteria; class MSB-5A5; order GN15; family PGXB01; genus PGXB01. The sequence continues at coordinate 2,520 of JBFMFJ010000063.1, forward strand.
CATCCCGCCGACTCAAACCTGTATGAACTGCCACGCAATCATACTGCCCGAAAGCGAAAAGCTCCTTCCCGTGCGCGAAAGCTGGGGAACCAAAAGGCCGATCGAGTGGATCCGTGTGCATAAGGTTGCCGATTATTGCTATTTCAACCATAGTGCACATTTATATGCCGGTATCGGATGCGCCGACTGCCACGGAAATGTCGCCGAAATGGAAACGGTCATGCAGGTCAAACCGCTCAGCATGGGCTGGTGTTTGGAATGTCACCGTAATCCTGAAATGCACCTGCGACCGCGCGAAGAATTGACCAACATGTACTGGGTGCCGCCTGACAAGGACAAACAATTAAAATTCGCCGAACAGGTTATCAAGGAGAAGGCCATCGCCCCTCCGCAGGACTGCTCGGGGTGTCATAGATAATGGAAAAGAAAGATAAAAAATACTGGCTCAGTCTTGATCATCTGCATGATACAAAAGGGTACCGTAGAAATCTGCGGGATCGATATCATGAGGAAAACGGTGAAACCGGTGGCGATTTCACGCGGCGCAGTTTTCTCGGCATTATGGGCGCTTCGCTGGCTCTGGCTGGACTGGCCGGCTGCCGCCGTCCGGTGGAAAAGATTGTCCCGTATGTCATCATGCCGGAGGAGGTAATTCCCGGTGTTCCGCAATATTATGCGACAACCATGTCTCTTGGTACTTCCGCTTATGGCATCATTGTTGAATCGCATGAGGGGCGCCCGACCAAGATTGAGGGAAATCCGAAACACCCCTCAACTCTCGGTTCGGCCAATATCTTTCTTGAAGCTGCAATTCTCGGCTTGTATGATCCCGACCGCTCGAAAAAAGTGAAACATAACGGCGCGGAATCCGCCTATAACGACTTCATATCATTCTGGCGTGAGCAGGAATTAAAATTCGCTGCGAATAAAGGTGAGGGGCTGGCTGTTATTTCCGAATCTTTCTCCTCCCCTACTCTGATGCGGCTGCGAAATGATTTCCTGAAAAAATATTCCAACGCCTCATGGGTTTGTTATGAACCAATCAGTGATGAAAATAACCATAAAGCCGTTGGCCAACTCACCGGCAGGCCCCTTCAACCGGTGTATCATTATGATAAAGCAGATGTTGTACTGTCGCTTGATGCCGATTTTCTTCTGACCGAAAACGAAAATATAAGAGCCGCCCGCGGTTTCGCTGAAAAAAGAAAACCTGATGACAATAAAACCGATATGAATCGCCTCTATACGGCGGAGAGCGCCTTCAGTGTAACCGGGAGCATGGCGGATCATCGCCTGAGAATCAGCAGCGCCGATATTGGTCGTCTGGCCTTTGCCATAGCGGATGCTGTGCGAAAGCGTGGATTAAATATCCCCGGCGTCTTTGAAACTGACATCTCTGATTTCAATAAAGAGTGGATAGAGGCGCTTGCCGATGACCTGAATGGCGCAAAGGGACGCTCGTTAATTATCGCCGGCAGCCGGCAGCCCATCCGGGTGCATCAGATAGCCATGATTCTAAATGAGGTTCTCGGCAATATCGGACAGACAGTCACATATCATAACGCCAATGATGCCATCGCGCCTGATATGGAGGCACTTAAATCAACCATTGCTAAAATGAAATCAGGCGCAATTTCTACTCTTATCATTCTTGGCGGTAATCCGGTCTACAACGCCCCTGCCGATCTTGATTTCGCTTCGGCTTTATCAAAATGTGAAAACAGCGTGCATTACAGTGATTACTTGGATGAGACCTCGAAATTGACCGGGTGGCATATTCCCCGGGCACATTTTCTCGAAAGCTGGAGTGATGCTCGCGCTTTAGACGGTACTTTAAGCGTCATTCAGCCGATGATCGAACCTTTGTACGGTTCACCTTCCGATACCGAACTTTATGCCCTGCTGGCATCCGGCCGAAATCAGCGCGGGTATGATATTGTCAGGGAGACTTGGCAAAATGTGCTGAAAGGCGGCGAATTTGAAAAGAAATGGCGGAAGGTACTGCATGACGGCCTGCTGGCCGACAGTGCTTTACCCAATGAAATAATCAAATTAAATGTTGCCGCAATAGAATCGCCAAAATCCGAAAAAGAATTATCAAACGACAATCTCGAATTGAATTTTTATTCATCAAAATTATATGACGGCAGATTCGCCAACAACGGCTGGTTGCAGGAACTCCCCGATCCTATCAACAAGCTTACCTGGGGCAATGCCGCCCTGTTGAGCCCCAAAACCGCCACGGAACTTGCGGTAGCCAACGGTGAAATAGTGAATATCGAAGCGGGAAGTGCAAAACTTGAGATTCCCGTGTGGATTTCTCCGGGACAGGCCGATTATACGGTGGCGGTTGCGCTTGGATACGGCCGAGGCGGGATCGGCGCTGTTGCCGATGGTGTCGGCGCCAATGCATATTTGCTCAGCAACTCGAATAATCCTTCGTTCTATCGCGGTGTCAGGCTGACAAAGACCGGCGCCGTCATGAATATGGCCGGAACTCAGGATCACGGCAGTATGCACGGCCGCCCGATAGTCCGCGAGGCCACCCTCAATGAGTACCGCAGTAATCCGGAATTCGCAGAGGAAATGGTCGAACACCCGCCGCTGAAATCCATATATCCCGAACATGATTACAGCCAGGGTTATCAATGGGGCATGGTTATCGATCTCAATGCCTGTATCGGCTGCGGCGCCTGCACCATCGCCTGTCAGAGCGAAAACAATATTCCGATTGTCGGCAAACTGCAAGTTTCTAAAGGCCGCGAGATGCACTGGATCCGGAATGACCGTTACTATGTCGGCGATGAAAACGATCCGAAAATAGTCCATATGCCGGTCGCCTGTCAGCAGTGCGAGAATGCACCATGCGAATCGGTCTGCCCCGTGGCGGCCACGGTGCATGACAAGGAAGGTCTCAATAATATGACCTATACCCGATGCATCGGAACCCGATATTGTTCCAATAACTGCCCGTACAAAGTGCGGCGATTCAACTTTTTCAATTATACCGGGAAATATGCGGAAACGATCAGGATGGCTCAAAATCCTGACGTGACGGTACGCTCGCGCGGAGTAATGGAGAAATGCACCTTCTGCACCCAGCGCCTCAACCGCGCCAAAATCAAGGCCAGGCAGGAAGGGCGCACTGTCCGCGACGGCGAAATACAGACTGCCTGTGAGCAGGCCTGCCCGACCAGAGCAATCAGATTTGGCAATATAAATGATCCGGATAGCATCGTTACGGCCATGAAGAAAATTGACCGCAATTATGCCTTGCTGGGTGAATTTAATGTACGGCCCAGAAATTCATATCTGGCCAAAATAAGAAACCCCAATCCCAAACTTGGGAAAACGGAAGATAAAGAAACCGGATAAAGACAGAGGCTGTGAGTAAAGGTATAACAGATTCGGGGATTATCCCCGGCGGCGAAGCACCGCTAATCGAAAAGAATCCGACGTTCGGCAGCATTACCGAGGAGATAAGCCGGATAACCGAGCGCAAAACGCCCGGTGTCTGGTATCTGGCCCTTGGAGCAGCCGTCTCACTGATGTTTGTCCTGTTCGGCTCGATCGGCTACCTGGTTTTCGAGGGAGTGGGTATCTGGGGCCTTAATAATCCGGTCGGCTGGGGCTGGGCGATTATTAACTTTGTCTGGTGGGTCGGTATCGGCCATGCCGGGACCCTCATCTCGGCCATTCTCTTTTTACTGCGGCAGCGCTGGCGGACATCCATTAACAGGTTTGCCGAAGCCATGACTCTTTTTGCGGTATCCTGTGCGTTGATATTTCCGGCGATACATGTGGGGCGCATCTGGGTGGTGTACTGGATGTTTCCGGTTCCGAATCAGATGTCGATGTGGCCGAACTTCCGCTCCCCCCTGCTCTGGGACGTTTTCGCCGTCAGTACATATTTTACGGCTTCCCTGTTGTTCTGGTACACCGGTTTGATTCCCGACCTGGCCACATTCAGGGACAGGGCCAAAACAAAAATAAGGAAAATTGTCTTTGGATTCCTTTCGCTGGGCTGGCGCGGCGGCAACCGCCAGTGGAAGCATTATGAGCTGGCTTATTTGATTCTTGCCGGAATTTCCACCCCGCTCGTTCTTTCGGTGCATAGTGTCGTCAGCACCGACTTCGCCATATCGATTCTTCCCGGCTGGCATACGACAATTTTCCCGCCCTATTTCGTGGCCGGGGCCATTTTCTCCGGATTCGCCATGGTCGTAACATTGACGATCATCGCCCGGAAATTGTTCCACCTCGAGCATATTATCACTGTTAGTCACCTGGAGAAGATGAACAAAATTATGCTCCTGACCGGAATGATGGTCGGTTATGCCTATAGTATGGAGTTTTTCATCGCCTGGTACAGCGGGAATATCTATGAGCAATTCGTATTTATCAATAGAGCTTTCGGGCAATATGCCTGGGCGTACTGGATAATGATAAGCTGCAATGTTCTGATACCTCAAATGTTCTGGTTCAAGAAATTGCGGCGGAGTATTCCGGTGATGTTTATCGCCTCGATTTTGATAAATGTCGGTATGTGGTTCGAGAGATTCGTTATCGTAGTAACCTCGCTGGCGCAGGACTTCCTGCCATCGAGCTGGGATTACTATTCCCCGACGATATGGGATATCAGTACTTTCGTTGGCTCATTCGGTCTGTTCTTCACGCTGTTCTTGTTGTTCATTCGCTTCCTGCCGATGATCTCGATGTCGGAAGTGAAAGGCGTTCTCCCGCAGGCCGATCCGCATCACGCCGGAGGTGACAGGCATGAGTGAGATGGTGAAACAAAATAAGATCGAGGGCATCCTGGCGGAATTCCCGGACCCGGCCGCATTAATCAGCGCCGCGGAAAAGATGCGTGACGCCGGCTACAAAAAATTCGACTGCCACTCACCATTCCCGATTCATGGCATGGACAAAGCCATGGGCCTGAAGCGCTCGCCGCTTGGCTGGATAGTCGGGTCAGCCGCATTATTCGGTACCTCGGCGGCGCTGGGTCTGCAGTGGTGGACAAGCACGGTCGATTACCGGCTGGTGATTTCCGGCAAGCCGTTTTTCAGTTTTCAGGCCTATGTCCCCGTAACATTCGCCCTTGGTGTGCTTTTATCGGCCTTTGCCGCATTGATTGCGATGCTGGTCCTGAACGGGTTGCCGCGGCTGCATCACCCAATATTCTATTCGGACCGTTTTGCGAAAAGCTCCGATGATGGATTCTTTATCAGTATCGAGGGCGATGACCCGAAATTTGACATCGAGAAGACAAAAGCATTCCTGGAATCAATCGGCGGAACCAATTCGGAGATTTTGAAGGAAACATGATGCACGATATAAAAAAGACTGAAATATATATAACGATTGCACTTGTATTGTGTGTGATAATTATCCTGTCACCCGGATGTGCGCGGAAACGGCCTTCCGAAAAAACGCCGATTCACTTGAATCCCGATATGGATAACCAGCCAAAGTACAAGGCCCAGTCAAAGAGTACCTTCTTTGAGGATGGCGCCACCATGCGGACACCGGTTGCCGGGACCGTGGCTCAGGGCGAGTTGGAAGACAATGACTGGTACTACAAAGGTATTGACGAAAAAGGAGCCTTCATAAAAGCAGCTCCGGTTGAAGTAACCATACAGCTTCTCAATAGAGGTCAGGAGCGGTATAATATTTACTGTTCGCCCTGCCACAGCCGCGTGGGCGATGGCAAGGGCATCATGATAACGCGCGGCTATGTCCCGCCGCCATCGTTCCATACCGATCGCATCAGGAATTTCCCTGACGGGCAGATATTCGATATTATCACGCATGGTGTCCGAAATATGCCGTCTTACCGGCACCAGATACCGCCGGACGACCGCTGGGCTATCGTGGCATATTTGAGGTCGCTCCAAAGAAGCCAGAACGCGACCATTGAAGATATTCCTGTCGAGTTAAGAGAAACCGTGAAGTAAATGTATAAATATGAATTTTGACAGTAAAACATATCGCCTGAACGACGCCGGAAAATTCGGCAATATCAATCTTATTATTGGCATTATTGGGCTTATCTTAAGTCTGGTCGGATATTTTGTCGATGCTTCACAGTTTTACCACTCTTATCTGATTGCATTCATGTACTGGCTGTCGATAGGCTTGGGCGGGCTGTTCTTTTCGATGCTGCACCATCTGGTCGGCGCCAAATGGAGCGTGGTCATCAGGCGCTTTACAGAAAATCTGGCGATAGTCGTCCCCTTCATGATAATTTTCTTTATCCCGATCATTCCGGGCCTGCATGATCTTTATCATTGGTCGCACAGCGAGATCGTTGCGGAAGATGCCCTTTTGCAGGGCAAATCCGGTTATTTGAATGTGCCGTTTTTCCTGATCCGCGCCTTTGTTTATTTCCTGATATGGTTTGTTATCAGCCGGCTGCTTTACGGCGCCTCGTTGAAACAGGATACCGGACACAGCGAAGCTCTGACCCGGAAAATGAAAATAATCAGCGCTCCCGGAACGATTCTGTTCGCGCTCACCATCACATTTGCCTCTTTCGACTGGCTGATGTCTCTGGATGCGCACTGGTACTCGACCATCTTCGGGGTCTATATTTTCTCAGGGGCGCTGCTGGCCATGCTTTCTTTTCTCACATTTATGATATTGAGACTCAGGAGCCGTGGCATTCTTGAAGGGAGCATAACCGGCGAGCATTACCACGACCTGGGGAAATTGATTTTTGCCTTTACAATTTTCTGGGGTTATATGGCTTTTTCGCAGTATTTCCTGATCTGGTACGGCAACATCCCTGAAGAAACAATCTGGTTCCTGCATCGCTGGACCGGGAGCTGGAAAACCATGAGCCTGATTCTTGTTTTCGGACATTTTGTGATACCGTTTTTTATTCTTTTCCCCCAGACCCCTAAGCGGAACCCGACTTTGTTAAAGATTATGACGATCTGGATATTGCTGATGCATTGGATCGACCTGTACTGGATTGTCATGCCGAATCTTTATGAGCACGGGGTGCATTTTTCATGGATGGATCTGACAGCCATGATGGGAATCGGCGGAATATTCCTCTGGCTTTTCTGGACAAGAGTGACCTCCAATCCGATTGTGCCCGTCGGCGACCCGAATCTCGAGGCGTCGAGGAAATTTGTAAGTCATTGATTTATTGATATAGAAGAATGACTGAAGAAAGCAGACATAACGACGAATCGCAGGACATCGGCTACGAAAAGAGTGATGTCAATCTGAAGAAAGTCCTTCTTTACGGCATATTGGGAATAGTCTTTCTGATAATCGTTATAATCTTTGTGGTTGACCAGTTCACCGCCGTAAAGGAAGAAATTGTCTATGAACAGGTTTTAAGACCGGAATCAGCCCCGCTCCGGGAACTGCGAGCCAGAGAAGTCGAAGAGCTCGGCAGCTACAAGCTGTTGAATTCGACCGATTCGGTTTATCGGATTCCCATAGAGCGCGCCAAACAGCTTATGGCCGATGAGGCCTATCGAAAGAAAACGGCCGAAACCGGCAAACAATAGCGAAAACAAAATGATAAAAAAGTCTATTCATCAGGCTGCCTCGAAGGTAGTCATTATTCCATTCATAATTTTGACATTTTTCTCGTTTTTGCCTGCCCAGGTGGTTGAAGAGAGTCCGAAAGAGTTAAAAGGCATCGGTGTCAATGAACATCCGGGAGAACAGGTCCCGCTTGACCTGATATTCACTGCCAATGATGGCCGCGAGGTAAAACTGGCTGAATATTTCAATCAGGGAAAACCGGTTATTTTGATAATGGGCTACTATACCTGCCCGATGTTGTGCAATCTGGTTTTTAACGGCGTCCGCGATGTCGTCAATGAAACTGACTGGACGCCCGGGAAACAGTTTCAGATTCTGACCGTGAGCATCGATCCGACCGAAACTTCCGTCCTGGCTTCCGCCAAAAAGAAAAATTATCTCGAGAGCATAGGCAAAACCGGAATTGAAGATGGCTGGATTTTTTTCACCGGGACCGAAGATCAATCACGGGCTCTGGCTGACGCAATTGGCTTTGAATATTACTATGACGAGGACAATAAGCAGTATGCCCATGCTGCGGTGATAACAATTCTGACTCCCGAGGGGAAGATTTCCCGGTATTTTTACGGAATCCAGTTCAGGGAATTGGATGTCCGTCTGGCCCTGATGGAAGCGGCCGAGGGCAAGGTCGGAAACACTATAGACAAATTGATACTTTATTGCTATCACTATGATCCCAGCGCCGGCAGTTATACCATATTTGCCACTAACATCATGAAATTGGGCGGATTGGTGACCGTCATTGTGCTGGGCGGCCTGATTTTGGTGCTGTGGCTGAGGGGAAATCGAAAAAAAACCAGAACAGTTTGAGCCATTGTGCTGTTACAGAATAATTGACTCTGAGGATAAATTTTTATGGACACGACGGGCACATTATTTCTGCCCCCGGGCGGATCGACTATTGCGGGCGAAGTTGACGCCTTATTCTATTTTCTCTTTTATGCGTCGCTGGCTCTTTTTGCGATTGTCCTGTTTGGTATAGTCTTTTTCAGCATTCGCTATCGCCGTCGCAAAAAAGAGGTTCTGGCACCAACCACGGGAATAACAAATAATCTCAAACTGGAACTGCTCTGGTCAATTATCCCAACGATACTGGTTGTAATCGTCTTCTTCTGGGGATTCAGGATTTATATAAAGATGAATGTAGTCCCCAAGGATGCCATGGAAATAAAAGTCACCGGCCAGAAATGGTTCTGGTCCTTTGAATATCCCGAAGGCGCCAGAACGGTCAATGAACTGGTCGTGCCGGTCGGCAAACCGGTTAAACTGCTGATGTCTTCGCGGGATGTAATCCACAGCTTCTTTGTGCCGGATTTCCGAATCAAGATGGACGTTCTTCCAAATCGTTATTCGGTAACATGGTTCGAGGCCACCCGCGTCGGCAATTACAATCTCTTCTGCACCGAATTTTGCGGTGACGGGCATTCGGACATGATCGGCAAGGTCAAAGTCGTTTCGGAAAGGGAATATGCCGCGTGGATCGAGGAAGGTTCGGGCGGAGGCGAGGGGATGTCTTTGGAAGAATACGGGCAAAAGCTCTATGTCTCCAAGGCCTGCAACACCTGCCACAGTATCGAAAACAAGACTCTGGTCGGTCCGGCTTTCAATGGTCTCTTCGGCAGTACCCGTGTCTTTGCCGACGGCAGCAAACTGACCGCCGATGAAAATTATGTTCGTCAATCGGTTCTGGAACCGCAGGCTCATATCGTGGCCGGATTTGAACCGGTCATGCCGACCTTCCAGGGGCTGCTTGGCGATCGTGAAATAGATGCTATTGTCGCATTTCTGAAGACATTAAAATAATTTGGTGAAATAACTATGAATACGATGCCGGAAAAACATTACCTGAACGAAAAGAAAGGGATTCTATCCTGGCTGTTCACGCTGGATCATAAACGAATCGGCATATTATATCTCTACAGCATTATGGCGGCTTTTTTCCTGGGAGGCGTCTTTGCAATTCTGGTGCGCCTGGAACTGCTGCATCCGGGCAAAGACATCGTCGATGCCGGGACATACAATCAATTTTTCACATTGCACGGCGCCATAATGATTTTTCTGTTTATTATTCCATCGATCCCGGCGGCGCTGGGCAATTTTGTCCTGCCGCAAATGCTGGGCGCCAAAGATGTGGCCTTTCCACGGTTGAATCTGGCCAGCTGGTACATCTATATATTCGGTTCTCTGTTTGCCGTCTATTCGATCTTCACCGGCGCCGTGGATACCGGATGGACCTTTTATACTCCATACAGCACTCAATCAACCAGTTCGGTAATTTCAATGACCCTGGGGGTCTTTATTC
>JBFMFJ010000064.1:0-12281 GCA_040752235.1 Candidatus Zixiibacteriota bacterium
TCCAGGGCGTCAAGGATTTCGTGGTCGATCGCGTTCTCCGCTCCGGCGGCAACCCCTGCCCTCCGGTTATTATCGGCGTCGGCATCGGCGGCACTTTCGAGAAATGCGCCATGCTGGCCAAGAAGTCGCTGCTTCGCAAAGTCGGCGACCGCCACACCAATAAATTCTATGCTGATCTCGAACTGGAACTTCTGGATAAAATCAACAGACTGGGTGTCGGCCCGCAGGGACTGGGCGGTACGACCACGGCGCTGGACGTGCATGTCGAAGTGCACCCCTGCCATATCGCCAGCCTGCCGGTGGCGGTCAATACGCAGTGCCATGCCGCACGGCATAAAGAAGTTGTCCTTTAACAGCCAGTAAAGATTTGGAGATACCGACTATGTCAGAAAAAAAATATATCACCACGCCGCTGACCGATAAAGTGGTCGAGAATTTGAAAATCGGCGATAATGTCCTGATAACCGGGACAATCTACACCGCCCGTGATGCCGCCCATAAACGTCTGGTCGATTTGATCGCCAAAGGCGAAAAACTCCCGTTCGATATCACCGGCCAGATCATCTATTTTGCCGGGCCGACCCCGCCCAAACCGGGACAGGTGATCGGCTCCGCCGGACCGACGACGTCATACCGCATGAATGCCTACACCCCCAGGCTGATTCCTGTCGGGCAGAAGGGGATGATCGGCAAAGGGGAGATGAGCGCCGAAGTGGTTGAAGCGATGAAAAAGCACAAGGCCGTCTATTTCGCCGCCGTCGGCGGCGCCGGTGCTCTGATATCGAAATCAATCACGGCGGCTGAAGTTATCGCCTATGAAGATCTTGGTGCCGAGGCGATCCGTAAACTGACCGTGAAAGATTTCCCGGCCATTGTCGCGCTTGATTGTCACGGCGGCAATCTCTATAAAGAAGGCATCGCCAAGTACGGCAAAAAGTAGCCGATAGCAAGCTGAGATATAATTGTGGGCGGCAGATGTCCTCATCTGCCCCCATTAGTTATCCATGTAAATGTCATTCCTGCGAAAGCAGGAATCCAGACATTAATGGGCGGGTTTCACACCCGCCCGCGTTTTTGGTAAGTGGGCGACCGCCTGGGTAACCTCTACTCATGCTTTTGTATATGGAGGAGGTAGGATTACATACGATGGTTATTCCTGCAATTCCCAGAAATAATTATTTGATGAATCATACTCTCATCACCTTAAAATTAATCAACAAGAAGCTATCTTTGCCTTTTTCAAAGATTGATCGAGACTTCTAATGATACTAGTTGTCTCACTCCGAATATAGTACATTTTTATGACGTGTAAGAAATTTCACCAATAAATTACCAAATTAAAATAGTTCTTGCATTCCATAATATATCTGACTATTCTTGAAGATAATTCATAATTCTATTTATATAATATGGAGTGGCATATTATGAGTAGGGTATTGTTATTAATTGGGATGATCTTTATAATGGCATTATTGCTAAGTTCTAAATTGTATTCACAGGTAAATCACGAGTTTGAATCAGGCTTAGAGATGGAAGACATTAGTTTAAAATATACTCCTGAAGTGATCGTTGTTAGTGGGGTTGACGAAATGGGCAATGTTGTCGAAAGCTATTCATTAGATTATGACAAAACTATATATAATTACTACTTCAGCTATAATTATTATGTTAATCCCAGATACAATCAGGACACAAGTCATTTTTGGTTTATTCCTTTCGATTTTAGACAAAGTAAATTTAAACTAAGATACAAATTTGAGGGAAATAATATAGGGCATCAGGATTATTTTCATTATTTTCGTGAGTACACATGGGAACGAAAATCCTTTTCAATTAATGGCTTATACCATTTCGACAAATTTATTATAGGTGGGTCTTTTGATTATAATTCCTTAAATGGCTCTTATGTGGATAGTGGATCCCTACCTTATGAAATTTCTCCTGATTCCTTTTTGTATGCAAGAGTCTATTTAAACGAAACAATTGATCTGACAAATCATTCATTTTCCTGCAAAGCTGGTTGTGACCTAAATTACTGGCAATCCATTTTCGAATATTCATATTATGATATAAGCAGAGAGGCCATTTATAAATACTATAATGATACACTATATCATGAATTTGAAAGAGATTATAAAATTGATTTCCTAAATTATGGTAAATTTAATCAAGTTGGTAATCAGACTTCCTATACACCGTCAGAGTATTTGAATGTTGCAATTGGAATAGACTATCTTTGGTCAAGTCAATCACCCAAATCTTATGAATTAAATCTACCAATTTCAGCCTCAAAAATTATCTTACCAATTTGGCTTGAGTCAAAACTAGATTTTATATACACGAAGTCGAAGTTTATCGATTTTCATAAAACAAACACTTTCAGCTATTCATTGAATTTAAATAAGTACTTAAAAAATATTGTCTATGGTTTAATATTTAAATATCAAACCTCCAAACGGATTGATATTGGAAATGATCCGGAATTTTCTGATTATTACAACAAAGACCTAAACATATATGAGATTGGTGGCAATATTAAATATTCATATCGAAAGAGTATCTATTTTCACGTAAGATCTTCCTTTATTAATGAAAGTTCAAGTGACCGATGGTTTTACTCTAATGATTATAAATTCAAAACTCTTGATTTCCAACTTTCAGTTGGGGCAAATTTTTAGTTGTTTATTCAATGATTAAATTTGAGGCTGCCACACTGCCGCCCTCTTCATAACTCACATTATTGCAATATCTTAACTGACGCCGCCGACCGCTTCACCCGTTTTTTGTTGCTTTTTTGGCTCCCGCGATAGTAGTTATATATAGACTATGCAAACATCCTTGCACATATATTCCCTGGTCAGTGAGCTTCAAAGCAGCATTATCGGGGCCACCCTCAAGGGATCCGAGTTTTATAAAAAGCAACGTGAGGCATACCTGCTTTTCCGTGCCAAAAAAGGACTGCTGGCACTGGGGCTGACCTATCATCCTCACGGCTACGGCGCTTTCCTTATGCCCCGCGGCAAAATCGAAATCGAAACTAACGAAAAACCGTGGCCTTTTTTCCAGCCCGCCTTCGATGGCGAAGTGACCGCGGTGCAACAGTACGACCTTGACCGCATTTTCCGCATCGATATAAACAACAACGGCGCCAAATTCTCGATTGTCACCGAAGCTATCGGCCCCAATGGGAATTTCTGGCTGTTGAACGACAAGAGCAAAATAGTAGCGACGCTTCGCAACCGGCAGTATGATGCTGCAATGCCATATCAGCCGCCGCAGCCACCGGACAAACTGAATCCGTTGAAAATCGAACTGCGCCATCTTATAGAGATTTTCACCAAGTGCGATCAGACCGTCGGTAATACTCTTCGGAAGTCGATGCATGGTCTTGATAAGTATCTTATCGATGAAATCATCGACCGGGCCGATGTCGATCCCGATGCGCCTGCCTGCGATCTCGATACCGACAACATCGAGAAAATCCTCACGGTTGTCCGTGAAACGGCGCGAAGATTCGATGATTACCAAACCGGTTATTTTTATGCACATAGTACCGGCAACCTGGCCTACCCATTCAAACTGCATTCACTCGATACCGAGGATGTCAAATGCAAATCTCTCTCTGCGGCGGTGTACCAGGCTATCCGGACCCGGCGCGCCGACCGGACGGAGAAAGATGAAAAACAATCGACCATCGAGGCGCTTCAGCGGCATATCAAAAAGCTGAATCGCAAGGTTTCGAAAATACAGGATGATGTCGAATCGGCACAGAATTTCGAGCAGTACCGGCAGTATGCCGAGATTCTCAAGATTCATCTTCCCAAACTGAAAAAAGGGGAGGAGTTTGTCGAGCTGGTCGATGTCTATTCCGGCACCGGGAAAATCGTCATAATCGAGATGGATCCGGCGCTGACTCCGGCCCGGAACGCCGATTTGTATTTCAAGAAGTACAAAAAGGGCAAGGATGCGCTCGATTTGCTCAAACGGCGGCTTGATGTGGCCCGGCAGGAACTGGAATATGCCGAGACGATGTTTGAAGAAATTCAGGCCGATTATGATTCCGCCGTTCAAAAGTATGAGGCCGAAATAACCTCATTAATGCCGGGGGCGGTTGAGCGCAAAGCTCCGGTTGTTCGTTTGCCTTACCGCGAGCATGTTATCTCGACCGGTGTCAGGATATTTATCGGCCGCGATGGCGCCGATAATGACAATACCACCTTCGGTTATGCCAAACCGTATGAGCTATGGTTCCACACTTCGCAGTGCCCCGGTTCGCATGTCGTCATGAAATTCCCCAATAAGGATTTTGTACCATCCAAGGCGGAGATACTCGAGACTGCCGCTATTGCCGCCTATCATTCCAAGGCGCGCAATTCCAAAACGGTTCCGGTCATATACACGCAGAAGAAATATGTCCGCAAACCGCGCAAAGCCAAAGCTGGTTTAGTGACGGTCGAACGCGAAACAATGGTCATGGTCGAACCGATCAAACCGGATTGATTCGGTAAAATCTCACAATTTATTATATTTGACAATTCCCTGACGCCCTCTGTCAGTTGTTAATTTTAATTTCCCATAAAATAGGAATTATAATTGTAGGGACAGGGCACCGACCTGTCCGGGTATGGTAGGGCAATTAGGCATAATTTAAAATATAATTGTAAGGACAGGGCACCGACCTGTCCGCATATAGTTAGGCAATCAAGAATGTATTCAGGCAAAAAAGTCCGACAACAAAGAAAATCCCCAAGGCTTAATGATTTCAATTACACCATGCCCGGCTATTATTTTGTGACCATCTGCACCAAAAATAAAATTAGCTATTTTGGCGATGTCTATGATTATAAAATGTTGTTGAACAATATCGGCCGAATTGTCCAGAAAATCTGGCAATCTATTCCCGATCATTATCCGGATGTAATGTTGGATGAATTTGTCATCATGCCCAATCATATCCATGGAATAATTATAATTAAGGAAAATGCCGGGTACAAAAATGTAGGGACAGGGCACCGACCTGTCCAGCTTCAAAGAGACATTGGTGGTAAAAAGCGGACAGGCCGGTGTCCTGTCCCTACAGACAAAAATTATGGGTTGCTTTCAAAAATTATCAATGCTTTTAAGAGTATGGTATCAAGGGAAATAAAAAGAAAAAATACTAACTGCAATTTCGCCTGGCAACGCTTCTTTCATGATCATGTAATTCGCAGCGAAAAAGGTCTGCAACAAATCCGATCTTATATAAATAACAACCCCATGAAATGACATCTTGATAAACATTATAAAAACTAACCTCCTTTATATAAAATGCCATTTTACTCCCCTCCAAAAACAAATGACAACCGTCATTGATTTCCGTATATTATACCAAACCTGAAATACGGGGGATATTTATGCCTGGTAAAATCAATCGCCGCACCTTTATCAAACAAACCACCGCCATCGGCGCCTCGGCCGTGATCGGCGGACAAATCCTTTTCGATCTTTTCGGCCCGAGGGCCGATTCGGCCTTTGCCGTCGAAACGCCCGACATTGTCGCCATCAAAGGGACCGATTATTTCGCCAATACCATCAAGGCGGTCGATCTTGTCGGCGGGATGGGCAAATTTGTTTCCAAAGGCTCCACCGTGGCGCTGAATGTCAACGCCGTTCGCAACACGCCCGGCACCAATGTTCGCACCGGTATGGTGTTGGCCGTGATGAAAATGTGTTATGACGCCGGCGCTTCGAAGATATTTGTCTTCAAAGAATTCCCGAAGGACTACTGGAAAAACATCGATCTTTCCAATGAATATAAAGAACAAATCGATAGCCTGACCTATTCCGAATGGAACACCAGGAAAGTCGATTTGCCGAAGGGCAAGACCCTCAAGGAAGCGCATGTCGTCCCGGAACTGCTTGACTGCGATGTTTATATCAACATGCCGATCATAAAGCACCATGAAGGAACTCTTCAAACCGGCGTCCTGAAAAATGTCATGGGTGGGACCGCGCATAAACCGACCAATCGTCTATGTCATCTTGGCCCCAATTACAAAGGCGATTTTTATGAGGATATCCCGCATCTGACCCAGTGCATTGCCGATCTTAATCTGGTGCGGAAACCGAATCTCTGTATCTGCGACGGTACCGAGTTCATTACCGAAAACGGCCCCTTCGGCCCCGGCCCACTCAAAAAGCTCGATAAGATCGTGGTCGGAATCGACCCGGTCGCAACCGATGCCTACTGCGCTTCATTTCTTGATCTGGATGGCCCGCAGTTGCCTACCGTAACCAAGGCGGCCGAGCATGGGCTGGGCATCGGCGATCTGACAAAAATAAAAATAAGCGAAATTGACGGGCAGTAACATGAAAAAAGATAAATATATTGTTATCATCCTGGTTGTACTATCGGTGATGGTAGTACAATGGGGATGTACAAATGAAAAGGAAAAGGCGGCCGAACGGCTGATGAGTTTACTCCCGACCGAAAAGGGCGTCCCTGGCTGGGCTATGGTTGATTCGGCCGAAGTCTATGATAAAGAGGGTTTGTGGGAATATATCGACGGCGGAGCGGAATTGTACCTTAAATATGGTTTCAAGCATGTCATCACCAGTGAGTATGCCGATACTTTCGACACGCATATCCTGCTGGAGATTTTCGAAATGAACAATGCGTCCGCCGCGGCGGGAATATACGCCGACAAAGCCGATGATTCCACCTCCATCGCCGGTCTTGGCGATAGATCCTCTATTCAGGATTATTACCTCAACTTCATAAGAGGACCCTATCTGGTGACTTTAACCGGCTATGAGGAAAATTATCGGAATCTCGACGGCTTGATCAAGATAGCGGCCAATGTTGATGACTTAATCAAAAAGTCCCTGTGAGCGGAGAACATTATGAGCGGAATCATATTTAATAAAACCCAGATGCTCGAGGAACTGCGTACTTTTTATATGGATGGAATCGGTTGTATGCTCTGGATGGAACAGGCGGACTGCCTTATTTTCAAACATGGCAATCTGCTTTTTGGTTTCTGCTCCCGGGACAATGTCGACACTGAAGGGATGATTACCTTTTTCTTCAATTCCAGAGAGCAGGTTGATTATTTTTACGATAAATTCAGCGATATCGCCTATTCCAAACCGTCATTTAATGAAAAGTATCAAATATACCAATTCTTTGCGCATGATCCGGAAGGGCGCGCAGTGGAATTTCAATTTTTCGAGCATTCGGTCGAGGATCATCTCGATGCCGGCCAGCTTTTGACAACCCGCCGCTCGATAAGAAAGTTCTATAATACCGACGTGCCTGATGACATCCTGGCGCGGTTGTTCGAAAGATGCCGCTATGCACCGACTTCGCGCAACTCGCAGTCATACTATTTCAAAATCATCAAAGACCGTGCGATTCTTAATCAACTGGCTGCCACCCGTGGCACGAGCAGCGCGCCGATCGCCAATGCTCCGATGGCGGTGGCGATATGCTCCGATCCCGGACTGACCAAGCGGGTCGAGCAGGATGGATGTATTGCGGCGTATCATTTCCTTCTGGCGGCGTGGTCCCTCGGTTTGGGAACATGCTGGATTGCCGCGATGGATCGCGATGATGTCAAGGAGTGGCTCAATATCCCGAATGATCATTATGTCGCGACCATCACGCCACTCGGTTACCCGGAGCAATATCCGGCCGCCGCTCCGCAGCGCAAAGAACGGAATTATTTCATCAGGCAGTAGAAAGCAGGTCGAAATCCCCGAAGGGGTTTCAACATCATTCCGGACAATACAAGGAGTCTGCCATGCCAGCTACCTATCGCCTTTATAACGATCTCGCCTGGACCTGGCATATTATCAGCAAGCCTGAGGATTATGTTGAGGAAGGGGAGGATTTTATAAGCAAAATCAGGGAGCATTCCAAAATCGAGGTGAAAGAAATTCTCAATCTCGGCTGCGGCGGCGGTAATCTCGACTGGGTGCTCAAACGCGTCTTTAAGATCACCGGTGTCGATATCAGCAACTCGATGCTGGCCAATGCCCGCAAAGTCAATCCCGAAAACAATTATCTCCAGGGCGACATGCGTACCGTGCGGCTGAAGAAATTATTCGATGCCATCGTTCTTCATGATGCCGTCAACTATATGCTTACACCGGCCGATCTAAAGGCCGCTTTCGAAACCGCTTATATTCATCTTAAGCCCGGCGGTGTGATGATCACTTATGCCGAAGCCTGGAAAGAAGATTTCAAACAGAACCGGGTCAAATATCAAACCGAGGTCAAAGACGATATCGAAATCACTTTTATAGAAAACTACTATGATCCCGACCCCGATGATACTTCCTATGAAAGCACCTTCATCTATCTGATAAGGAAGAGCGGTATACTTCAGGTAGAAACCGACTTGCATTATTGCGGTGTTTTTCCGCTGGAAACCTGGCCCAGGTCGTTAAAAGAGGTCGGATTCGAAGTTATCGAAACCCGGTTCGATAATTCGGAATTCGCCGAGGATGAAGATTACCCGATGTATATTGGATTAAAGATGTAGTCCGTAAAGCTCCATTGGAAGAAGCATTCCGATTTTCGCATATACCCCGAAATAATCGGTTGCCATATAGCACGACGGTTCCAGGATGAAAATCAAACCCTTCGATTCGGTCTGATATGGAAATCCGAAAATGAAATGACAGGTTATGTCATCATCATCATAAATATTTTCTTCCAGATAAACCGAGCAATAAATACTGCTGCGAAATTGAATATAGCTGATCGGTGATAATTTGAATTTATAAAAGAAGGACATGGTGCTGGTCAATAAATTATAATCCTCCTGAATATCCAGCGACGCCCCTATACTCGAGGACACCCGGCCTGTCTTGCCTTTTGACTTGGCCCAGAAATAATTGACATAGGGTGAGTACCATGTCTCGGAGTTTCCGTTAATATGACCGGCTATGGTTATTCCAAGATCGACCCTGCCCGAAATAGAGCCGCCCACGTCAACACTAAAATTCTTTTCATCCGGGGTATAATCTTTCAATCCGAATACATAGCTCGGAGAACCGGATATTCCGATACCGCTGATCCCATCATCCAGAAACTGGCTCTGGGCCGAAAGAACACCCGGCAGAATAATCAGAAAGGTTATAAAGATCGACGCAAGTAATTTTGAACGGTTTATATTCATAATATCGATATAAATATATGTATTATTGGAGCAGTGTCAACAGTTAATCTGATAATAGTCAAGTAAATGAATAGAATCTTCATACCGCTAGTGAACAAAATTTTTTTCTCTTTGAAACATTTGGCGTAATTTCTTGTTATGTGCTTAGTAAATTGTGAGGCAATTAAAGTTTGAGATTACTATGTTTCATGGAATCCAGTTCAGAAAATCCGACGGCGCTCCCGGAATCAACGAGCAGCTCAATGCCGCCCGGACTATTCTTGCCAATGAGCGCACCGTCCTGGCCTATATCAGAACCTCGCTGACTCTGTTTGTCGCCGGAATAACCTTTATCCGCTTCTTTGATAATCTCATCGTAGAGATTATCGGCTGGGTTTTTCTTCCGATCGGGATAATTAATCTTGTCATAGGTATATACCGTTACCGGGCGACGCAGAGACATATCAACGAACTCGATCTGCCCTTTCCAACGCCCAAGCAGTAGACCTTTTCAGCAGGAAGCCAGGGGATTGCCGCAAATTTTATATAGGGGCCGACCCATATTTCATCAGTATTTCCCCCGGCAGAGAGTATTTCAGTTGGCTTGTAACAGTAAGCAATGCAATAACATACGAAAAGTCGATGAGTCCTGTCGGAGACGGCACCTCGCTTGCATTCATATTATTCGGACAATTATGTTCCGGATTGGAATGGTGTATGATTAAAGTAAGATTTACTCTGACCATGCATGATGTCATTGTCAGCGGCGAGAATGTCGGCACTCTGATTGTCGACTGGCTGGCCGATGCTGACTATGAGGAAGTGGCGGCAGTGTCACGGGCCTGGCTGGACTCGCGCGAGGATTTTGCCTACCAGTTGACCGGATTAAAAGAATACAGCGACCTTACACTACAGATGGCCCAAGTCTGAGATAACATTTACTTCCCGCCGGTCATCTTTTCGATTTCATCCAGAAGCGTCTTCTCCAGATCGCTTTCAGGGATTTTGCGGATTATTTCCCCTTTTTTGAATAACAGCCCCAAACCATCGCCGCCGGTGATACCGACATCGGCCGCCGCCGCCTCGCCCGGCCCGTTTACCACACAGCCCATTACCGCCACTTTCAGCGGTGTCTTATAATGCCGCGTCTTCTGTTCGATCGATTCAGCCAGCCTGATCAGGTCTATCTGGCACCTCCCGCAGGTGGGGCAGGAGATAACCTCGACACCCTCCTTTTTCAGATCAAGCGCCTTCAGAATTGCCTTGCCGACCCGGATTTCCTCGAGCGGATCGGCCGACAATGATACCCTGATGGTGTCGCCGATACCATTTATTAATAGCGCCCCCAGACCGACCGAGGACTTAATGGTGCCGGTCTGAAGTGTGCCGGCTTCGGTGATGCCCAGATGAAAAGGATAGTCTGTCTTTTCAGCAAGCATCATGTGCGCCCAATAGGTAGTATTGACCGATGATGATTTCAAGGCCACCACAATATCATGAAAATCGCAGCTTTCGAGAATCTCTATCTGTCTCAAAGCGCCGATCACGAAAGCCTCGGGATTGTCGTGGCCGTATTTCTCATTCAGGTCTTTCGGGAGTGATCCGGAGTTGACACCCACTCTGATAGAAATCCCGGCATCCTTGGCCGCTTTGGTCACTTCGCGCACCTTCCAGTCCTCACCGATGTTCCCCGGATTGATACGGATTTTATCCACCCCCTGTCGGATAGCCTCGAGCGCCAGTTTGTACTTGAAATGAATATCGGCCACGAGCGGGATACTTATCTGCGATTTGATTTCGCCCAGCTTGAGCGCCGCTTCCTCATCGGGAACCGCCACCCGGATTATATCACAGCCGGCCTCGGTCAATGCCTTTATCTGCGCCGCCGTTGCCGCCGCGTCGCGCGTATCGGTGTTGGTCATCGACTGTACCGATACCGGAAAACCGCCGCCTATAATCACCTTACCCGCTTTGACGGCGCGGCTCTTTCTTCGCATGGGCGGATATTTCAATTCCATAATATTCTTGACCTTATAGCTTCCTGGCCGTAATTTATGCCTTTTACGGAGAATATCAACTGAAAGTTGGTTTATGTCGTTCTGGCGGATTTTAATAGTAGTGGTTTTGATCGCGGCCGGCGTCCTTGGCTTTTTCTATATCAGAGATCGCAGAGCCGCCGAAAAGAAGGCGGAATACTATCGTTTTGCCGGGGCCATCGCCGAAACATCGGTAGCCGCCGAACTTTACCGCAACCATCCCGACTCATTTCTCATTGCCCGCGATTCCATCCTTAAAGGCTACGCCTTAACACTCGAGGATATCGCCGCCTTTCGCGCCAGACTCGACAAGGATGGACTGCAGTGGGAAAAAGTCTGGAATCTGGTCGACTCCATCAATGACTCCCTGGTGAAAATACAGCTCGAACGGCTGAAAACCGTCAAAGACACCACCTCGGATTCGCTGACAAAAAAAGCATCAAAGTAAACGTCTGTAAAAATCCCTGTAGGTCTGGAGCTTTGTCATAGACACTGAGGAACGAAGGGCGTTCCTCACAACTTCCATTTTTTAATGAAACTTTATGTTTTATTTAACGTATTTTATGATATATTTATATAAATTATTGTTTTAGTTAAATAAGGACTTTCTTATGATACTGGTAAATCTGGACCTGATGCTGGTCAAAAAGAAAATGTCATTAACCGAGCTTGCCGCCCGAATCGGATTATCCGTCACCAACCTCTCATTGCTGAAAACCGGGAAAGTGAAAGGGGTCCGCTTCAGCACACTGGAGGCCATTTGTAATGTGTTGGAGTGCCAGCCCGGCGACATCCTGGAATATACTTCGGATTCGCCGAGGACATAATGGCTCGCTTTTAATTCCATGCTTTGATATTGCGGCTGGCGGCAACCGGTCATGAGATCGAATAAAATGTTGAAAGGAGTAATATTATGGCAGTAAAAAGAAAACTTGCCGTCCTCATACCGATCATTCTCGATTTAGGGGTGCTTCTCATTTTCCCGACACTCATTGATGAGCTCGGTCTTAATAAAGCGATTATCTTGGGCATTATTGCCTTCCTGGCGCCCTGGATCCCCTTTGCAATTATTTCATGTACTATCAGTCATGAAATCAAAGAA
>JBFMFJ010000065.1:0-12236 GCA_040752235.1 Candidatus Zixiibacteriota bacterium
CGGGGTTATTGCCGGGTAGTCTAAAAAACTCAAAAATAACGCGACCCGGCCTTGACAATGTCATTATCACCAATAATGTGGTCGGCGGGCGGGCAGGTCACCGGAAATCCAAAAAAAGCCGATGCATTGGCGGACGGCGACGACAGCATAATCTCATCGCCACGACCAATATAAAGCGGAATGCCAAGTTTATTCTTGATCGGCTCGACAGCTGCGATATGGTCGATATGGCCGTGGGTAAGCAAAATCGCCCTTATCCGGAGGCCGTTTTTATCTACCCGACCGAGGATTTTTTCATCCTCATCACCCGGATCAATAATAACGCCGTCTTTCCCCTTTTCATCCCAGACCAGGTAACAATTAGTCTCAAAAGGACTTACAACAATTGTCTCAATCTGCATAGTCTATATACGATAAGCATTTATAAGTTTACGGCGTAAAATATCCATTAATGGCAATTTGTCAATTAATTGTTGAAACTTGAGAAGTCGGCGGTTCGCTATTAGACGATTATTTAAATTTCGATAAAAATTCCGTCAGAAATAGTTTACAATTTATCTCTATTTATGCTATAATAGCAATTGACATTTGAGAAAAAGGATATATATAATATCGGTGAGGTAAGCGATATGATAAATGATATTAAAGACAGCATAAGTGATTTGGAGACACGACTTTCCAAACTTGCGAGGTTTCTTTGACCTCGACCAACGTCGTGAAAAAATTAACAAATTGGAAGAGAAAACAACTGCACCCGGTTTCTGGAATGACAACCAGGCCGCTCAGGCAGTGTTGAAAGAAATATCCGAACATAAAAAGTGGCTCGAAAAAATCGACAAGCTCAATTCTGAACTGACTGATCTCAAAGAAATATCTGAAATAACCGAGGATGACAATCTCTCCGATCAGGAAGAAATCCGAGGCTCATTGAATGACCTTGAAACGGCTGTCGGTAATCTCGAGTTCACGACACAGCTGTCCGGTCCTGATGACGCTCGCAACGCCATTCTGACCATTCATCCCGGCGCCGGGGGAACCGAATCACAGGACTGGGCCGATATGCTCTTTCGGATGTACAACCGCTGGTGCGAAAACCGAGGATACAAAGTGACTCTTCTGGATTATCAGCCGGGTGAAGAGGCCGGCCTGAAATCGGCTACGATGGAAATCGAAGGCGAATATGCTTTCGGTTATCTCAAGGCCGAGTCCGGCGTTCATCGGCTGGTGCGTATATCGCCTTTTGATGCCAACAGCCGCCGGCATACATCCTTCGTCTCTATCTACGTCTATCCCGAAGTGGATGACACCATCGAAATCGACATCCGGGAAGATGACCTCCGAATCGACACTTATAGATCATCCGGCGCGGGCGGACAGCATGTCAACAAGACCTCATCGGCGGTCCGTATCACGCATTTGCCGACCGGTATTGTCGTCCAATGCCAGAATGAACGCAGCCAGATAAAAAACCGGGCAACGGCGATGAAAATGCTGCGTTCCCGGCTGTATCAGATAGAACTGGAAGAGCAGCGTAAGAAGAAACAACAGATGGAACAATCAAAAAAGAAAATAGAATGGGGATCACAGATACGCAGTTATGTTTTTCATCCCTATAACATGGTCAAGGACCACCGGACAGACGTCGAGACCTCGAATATTCAGGCTGTAATGGACGGTGACTTGGATCGTTTTATAGAGGCCTATCTGTCCGATCCCGATTTTAGAGATAACTAATATAGCAGGATAATTTTCAATATATCCAAGGAGCGTTTTCGATGTCAGGCAATATTCTTGATTCCATCAAGGAAAAAGCACGGGCTAAAAATAGAAAAGTGGTTCTTCCCGAAGGCACTGAGCCACGGGTTGTCAAGGCCGCGAAAATACTTGTCGAGCAGAAAATCGCATCAGTGATTCTTCTCGGCAAAAAGGACGAGATCGGCAGTCTTGCCGCCAAAGAGGGATTGGATCTGAACAAGGTGCAGGTGATCGACCCGGCCGGGTCCGAATTAATCCCCGGTTTCGCGAAAACTCTGTATGAAAAAAGAAAGCACAAAGGGCTGACGGAAGCTGAGGCAACCGAAACCGTCAAGAGTGTTCTCTATTTCGGGGCCATGATGGTTGAAAAAAGGCTGGCCGACGGCTGTGTGGCCGGTTCCATTAACACTACCGGTGATGTGATGCGGGCGGCGATTCAGGTGATCGGCCTGGCGCCGGGCATCAACACCGTCTCCGGGGCCTTCATGATGGTGCTTCCGAAATTCCGTGATGAGGCAAACAAAATCTTTATGTACGCCGATTCCGCCGTGGTGCCCAATCCGGACTCTTCTCAACTGGCTTCGATCGCCGTTTCGACGGCTGAAACGATGTTTAAGCTGGTCGGGCAGGAACCGCGGGTGGCCATGCTGTCTTTCTCGACCAAGGGTTCGGCCAAGCATGAGGATGTCGACAAAGTCCTGGAAGCTCTGGCTATTGTCAGGAAGGAGCATCCGGAACTCAAGGTGGACGGCGAAATGCAGCTTGATGCCGCCATTATTCCCGAAATCGCCGCGCGAAAAGCGCCGAAATCGGATGTGGCCGGCAAAGCCAATGTACTCATCTTCCCCGATCTCGATGCCGGTAATATCGGTTATAAGCTTACCGAAAGACTGGCCGGAGCCACCGCCACCGGGCCGATTGTGCAGGGATTGCGTCTGCCGATGAATGATCTTTCGCGCGGCTGCTCGGCCCAGGATATTGTCGATGTTTCGGCTATTGCCGTACTTATGAAAGGATAATGACCCGGGCCATAAGTCAAAATATCGTTTGACTTTGCCGTCAGGGAAATGTTTCTTTGGACTTTAAATTTAGGAATCCGGCGGCGTCCATACGCTGCTTAAATCATTCTGGTAGGAGAGTGTAATTGTGAGTTCCCTAATTATTATCATCATTGTCGCTGTTGTCGTTGCTGCGGCAATAGTGTTTGTTATTTTCAAGAATTACCGCAAGGTCGGCCCCAACGAGGTGCTGATTATATCAGGAGGCAGAAAACGTACCGTTACGATGCCTGACGGCTCTGCCCGCCAGATAGGTTACCGTTTCCGTATCGGCGGCGGCACTTTTGTCAAGCCGTTTATCGAACAGGCGCAAATCCTTCCCCTTGAAATCATCCCGATGGAGATAAGGGTTGAAGATGCCATCTCGACCAACGGCATCCGATCCACCGTCAAGGGAACGGCTGAAGTGAAAATCGCCGGTGATGAATCCTCCATCCACCTGGCCGCCGAACAATTCCTGGGCAGACCGATTTCCGATATCCGCGATGTCGCTCTCAGGACGCTTGAAGGTTCCACCCGGGCTTTGATAGGCACGATGAACCTGGAATCGATCAACAAGAATCGTAAAGATTTCGCCAAGGCGGTTTTTGGCGATGTCGGCGAATACTTCGCCAATATGGGATTGAAGCTGCTTTCATTCAACCTCAAGGAAATCACTGATCCGTCAGGTTATCTGGAGGCTCTCGGGCGGCCGAAGATTGTCCAGGCCAGACGCGATGCCGAAGTGGCCGAGGCCGAAGCGGCCCGCGATGCCATCATCAAGTCGGCCGAAGCCAAGAAAGAGGGAGATATCGCCAAAATACAGGCCGATACCGAAGTCGCCAATGCCAATCAGTCTTTTGAACTGAATCGCGCCGAACTTCAGAAAGCTCTCAACTTCAAGAAGGCCGAAGCCGATTTTGCCTATGAATTACAGCGACACAAACTGAATCAGGATCTCAAGGCCGAAGAGGCCAAAGTCAAAATTATCGAAAA
Organism: Candidatus Zixiibacteriota bacterium; assembly: GCA_040752235.1. Taxonomy (GTDB): domain Bacteria; phylum Zixibacteria; class MSB-5A5; order GN15; family PGXB01; genus PGXB01. The sequence goes on from JBFMFJ010000065.1 coordinate 3,789, forward strand.
AGACTCGGCCATCTCTCTGGAGAAGAAAGAAATCGACCGCGTCGAACTGGAACTGGAAGCCAAAGTCCGCAAACCGGCCGAGGCCGAACAATTCCGCCTTGAAGCCGAAGCCAAAGGTATGGCTGAAGCCAAGCGTATCCAGGGCTTGATCGAGGCCGAGCTGGTCGAGAAAGTCGGTCAGGCTGAAGCCTCTGCCTTGCGGCGCAAAGCAGAATCATTCAATGCTTATTCACAGCCGGCGGTGTTGCAGATGATCTTCGATAAGCTTCCTGAGCTGGCCCGCGAAATGGCCACACCGCTTTCCAAGGTGGATAAAATCGTCATGGTCTCCAATGACGGCAGACCGGGTTCATCAAAGATCACCGGTGAAGTTGCTTCGATGATGTCACAGCTGCCGACCGTGGTCAAGTCCCTTTCCGGATTCGACCTCGAGGATTGGCTGCAAAAACTGTCGGAGAAGAAAAAGGAAGCGAAGACCGAGGGATCACATAAATCGTCCTCGGCAGACGGCCAGAAATAAGGGGTAAGCGATGATATCCAATAGAATCGGACGTCTGGAGCTTTCCCCGACACTCCGCATCAATGCCAAGGCCAAGGCGATGAAGGCCGAAGGCATCGATGTGATCGATTTCTCCGTCGGGGAGCCCGACTTTCCCACACCGGCCGACATTAAAGAGGCCGGGAAAAAAGCGATCGATGACAATTTTACGAAATATACGGCCAATGACGGTATTCCGGAATTAAAGGCGGCCATTCGGGCACGGTTAAAAGAAGATCACGGCCTGGAATATGCCAACAATGAAGTAATCGTCTCATCCGGTGCCAAACAGAGTTTATATAACCTGTTCATGTCAATCCTCAACCGCGACGACGAGGTGATCATTCCCTCTCCCTACTGGGTTTCCTACCCCCAGCAGGTCCTAATGGTCAAGGGAAAGCCGGTCATTGTCCCGACCAGGGAGGAAAACGGATTCCGCCTTACACCCGAGGAATTGAAGGCCAATCTTAATTTCAATACCAAAGCCATTATCATCAACAATCCGAGCAATCCTACCGGCGCCGCATATACTCGCGAACAGCTGATGGAAATATGCGATATCGCCGCCTCGGAGGGCTTGATAATTGTTGCCGATGAAATCTATGAAAAGGTTATTTATGACGGCTACCGTTTCACCTCGGTGGCCTCGCTGAGCGACAAGATAAAAGCCAAAACCGTTATCATCAACGGCGTCTCCAAATCATATTCCATGACAGGCTGGCGTATCGGCTATGCTATCGGCGCGCGCGAATTGATTGCCGCCATGAGTATTGTGCAGTCGCACACGACCTCGAACGCCAATTCCATCGCACAAAAAGCGGCCGCCGCGGCATTATCGGGGAATCAGTCTGAGATAAACAAAATGGTGGCCGAATTCAGCGCCCGGCGCAACTATATGATGAGCAAACTGAACCGGATTCCGAATATCTCCTGCTATAAGCCGCAGGGAGCATTCTATCTGTTCCCCAACACTTCGGCCTATTACAACACCGAATACGGCGGCATGAAAATCAGGAACTCCTACGGCCTGTCATATTACCTGCTGAAGGAAGCGGCCGTGGCTCTCGTTCCGGGAAGCGCCTTCGGCGCCGACGACAATATCCGCCTTTCGTATGCCACCTCGATGGAAAAGATCGAAAAGGGAACCGATCGCATTATCGAGGCCATGCTGAAGCTCAAGGAATCGCCGAAGTACAAACGCGTCGCCTTGCAGAATGTTATGACCTATCCCAGGGAAAATGTCGAGATCGATAAAGCCATATCGGTCGAGGAACGCGATGCCCTGGTGCAGGAGGCGGAAGCCAATCTGCCTTATGATCGTTATTTCGAATGGAACGCCAATATCAACGGCATTATCATACAACTGCGCACCAATGTGCCGCATCTCTACGACTTCTGGGTCGAAAACTGGTATCCGGCGCAGCTCGAATCCGATCTGGAACCGCACGGCATTATCTATGCCGTTGATGGCGTCCCGGGCCGGACCTCATATGGTTACTACTGCCCCGAAATGAGAACGGCCATTCTTTTCAACACCAGCTATTACGGCCAGGTTCGCAGTCTGGCGCTTGGCATGGTGGCCCAGGCCAGCGAACGACTGCTCGACGTTCATGGTATCAGGGCGGCCGGAATCGATTTTGGCGGCAAGGGTATGATTCTTATCGGCGCCAAGGGGATGAAACGCGGCTCATCGACCTTGAAATTGCTGGAAGATGAAAAGTCACGTTTCCTGACCAACGACTGGTTGTTCGTGCGGTATCGCGGCAATGAAGCAATCGCCGACGCCCCGGAAAGGAAATTTTATTTCAAAACCGAAGTCGCTCAGAAATTCCCGCGTTATGCCCGTATATTCGACCGCAGCAAGTGCGAAAACGTGGTTATGACGCGTTCGGACTGGACCAACATGAAAGAGCTTGCCGATGAATGCCCGCTCGATCTGGGCGAGCCATACTGCTACTGGGGCAGTCTGGAATCGAGAGCGCTGGTCGATCCGGCCTGGATCGGCGGCCCGCAGAAGTATGTTAAGCGGACGCACGTGAAAACAGTCGTATTATTGTGTTATGAACCCAATGCACCGGCGGTGGAAAAACTCTCGGTGGAAGCCGCGCTCGATATCATTACTCAGGGTAAGTACCGCTCAGCTTCCGGAGCCGGCATGACACCGTACAAAACGCAGCCGTTCTTCAATCCGTATATTCTGGGAACTTCGGTTGACCAGGAAGACCTGCAGCGCCGTAATTTCCACCAGTTATTCCGCGTGACTGCGGTATATAAAGTGAATGTAGCTTCGATTCCTTCCGAGACGCTTAAAGCCCGTCTCAGGGAATTGGTATAAAGGAGGTCAGGATGGCAAATACACTCGGCATTATCAAACCGGACGGCGTGAAGCGCAGGCTGGTTGGAAAGGTAATCAGCAGGATCGAAAATGCCGGCCTGATCATTCGAGGCATGAAAGTCCTGAAACTGAGCCGTGAACAGGCGGAAAGATTCTACGCCGTTCATGAAAGCCGGCCTTTCTATAAATCGCTGGTTGAGTTCATGACCTCCGGCCCTATCGTGGTTATGGTCATCGGCGGACACGGCAGTATCGAAAAGTGGCGGGACCTTATGGGCGCCACCGATCCGGCCAAAGCCAAATATAACACAATCCGCCGTGAATATGGCACATCGGTAGAGAAGAATGTCGTCCATGGCTCCGATGGCGAGGCGACGGCCAAGACCGAAGTAGCCTTCTTTTTCGATGATGACGAAATTTTACCAAAGGGTGTTTAAAATGTCAGATTCGATTTATGATACCGGCATATATGACCGATTCGCCCGGGATTTAAAACGCCATGTTAATGGTCCGAATATTAAGGACATGCAACATGAGGACCTGCGCGAACCGGCCATTCATAGCGGGGTTCAGACCAAATTCGGTTCCTGGGGATGGCGGTCGGTTATTTCGAGCCGAATCGGCGAAAAGACCGTTTATCTCGGCCCCGAAAGAGTCCGCGAATATAACATTTCCGACGGCAAGAAAAAGATAATCGAGAAAGCCCCTGATGAGTTGGAAAAGGTTCTCCATCTAATGGAGACTCTTCCTTTTGTCAGATTAAAACGGCAGATGGGAAGCAATTCCGAATTCAATCCCAAATGCAACCTGTATATGTCGGTGGCCGATCAGAAAAACCATCGGCTGGCGTACATGTGGGGACATACGATGGGCCCGGTGACCAAGGCCCCGGGACCGGAATTTACGCTGATTCATATTCCTGAGGAGCATCAAATCCGCCAGCAGGTGCTGATGCTGCCCGATCACAATATCACGGTGGTTCTTGGGTCCGACTACATGGGCGAAGATAAAAAGGGATTCCTGCGTAACGGCATGCATGCCGCTGGAAATCTCGGCATGCTTGGTCTTCATGCCGGAACCAAGGTTGTCATTATCCGCGACGTGAAAACCAATAAACTGAAGAGGTATGGGGTTTTCCTGTTCGGATTATCGGCCACCGGCAAGAGTACCTGGTCATGCCACCAGCTCGGACTGGACTGGTTCAAGGGCGAGCGGACGATGGTCTGCCAGGACGATATCTGTTTCCTGAAAAACGACGGTTCGGCCTACGGTTCCGAATTCAACTATTTCGTCAAAACCGACGTCGATAAGAAACTTCAGGAATCTATGTACAATGCGCTGGTGCACAAGAGCGCCATGTATGAAAATGTCATGATCAACGCCGACGGCTCCCCTGATTTTCTTGATGAAAATCTCTGCGGAAACGGCCGTGCCGTGATTATGCGCAAGCAACTCAAAATAAAGCGCGGTCACTGGCCGTTTGCCATGAAAGATATCTGGTATCCCTCGCTTAACCTGCCGCCTGTGGATGAACTTGACGGTCTGGTCTTTGCCTTTATTACGCGGCGTAACACCATCATGACCTTCTCACAGCGGCTGACCCCGATCCAGGCAGCACTGGCGTATTTGTGGGGTGAATCCAGTCATAGTTATGCCTCAAATCCGGCCAAGGCAGGTGAATCGGTCCGCACCGTCGGCACTGACCCGTTTATTGTCGGTTCCAGAGCACAGAAGGTCAATATGTTCTATAAGATCATCATGGACCTGGCAGCCAATTCCCCGGATAAGGTTGCTTTCTATCAGTATAATACCGGAGGTATGGGCGAAATTATTGAGATGCTCCCCGACGGCGGCAAAAAGATGGTTCGCAAAACCGAACGCGTTCCGATCGATACCATGGCCGCCATCCAGCGCGGCGACCTGCGCGGCACCAATGTTTATACCGACAGTTTCCTCGGTACCGAAGTTGTTGTTAAAGCCGAAGGCACCGATTTGAGCGCCTATGATCCCAAAAAATATTATTCCCAGGATCAGATCGACGCCTACCTGCGCGATCTTGTTGATGGCCGCCGCAAGTTCACGGAAAAAGTTGCCGAAGAAGGCCTGATGCCCGAAATTCTGCACGCCGCTGAGGAATCCTATGGAATTGCCAAGCCCAAAGAGACCAAAGTTTATATGTCAACACCGAAAAAAGAGACGCCTCCTCCCAAAAAAGAGACGGCGGCCAAACTGACCGACTGGAAACCCAATCCGCGACTGGTCAGAGATCGGGGCTGGCGCTACGGTTGATGCGAGAGCCGTTGAACTTTTTTATGGTTTGGCTGTTATAATGAGATATTAATTTGTGATTTTTTAAGGATTTTGAAAATGCCGACTTACCAATACAGATGCACCAAATGCGGAAACGAATTTGAAAAATTTCAATCGATTTCTGATGATCCTGTCAAGGTGTGCCCCGATTGTAAAGGGTACACTGAGCGAATAATCACCGGAGGGGTGGGATTCGTCCTGAAAGGTTCCGGCTTTTACTCCACTGATTACCGAACTGACTCATACAAAAAGGGTGAGAAGAAGGACAGCAAAGATGTCGCGGCTCCGAGCAAGACTGACAGCACGTCAGTTCCATCGGCCGAAGCCGGCAAGTAGGTTCAATTGAGTATGCGTAATTTTGACGGTCTCAAGGATAAGTTCAGGGACAGACTTATTCTTGAGACCGATTCTTTTCCCGAATATTCCCGGGATGCCTCCGAAATCAACGTCAAGGCCCCGGCCATTATTTTCCCCGACAATGAAACCGAGGTGGTCGAAATAATTAATTACTGCCGCGATAAAAATATCCCTATCGTCTTTCGCGGAGCCGGCACAGGTTACACCGGCGGCGCCGTTCCGGTGCCGGATGGGCTGATTCTCTCGCTGGAACATCTGAAAAAACTGGAACTTGATCCAAGACATAAACGCGCCTTTTGCGGACCAGGCATTATTACAATCGACTTGATGAAAGCTGCCGAAAAGCACGATCTCTTTTATCCCCCTGATCCGGCCAGCTATGACGAATCGACGCTCGGGGGAAATGTCGCCGAATGCGCCGGCGGGTTACACTGCAAAAAATATGGCGTTACCAAGGATTACATTATCGGGCTCAGGGCGGTCACAATAGACGGCGGAATCATCAAAACCGGCATTTATTCGGATGGTGATATTTTTGACTTATCAGGAGTGATTATCGGTTCGGAAGGCCTTTTGGCGGCGGTGACCGAAATCGCCGTCCGGCTGATAGACCTCCCCCGTTTCGGCCCGACCATACTGGCCGCATTCGATAATCCAGAGGATGCCGCCAGGACGGTCTCGGAAATAACCAGACGCGGGATTATCCCATCGGTGATGGAATATATGGACGGCGATTCTGTCGCCTGCTCCAACGATTACGAGAAATCAATCGAGATCGAAAACGCCGCTGCAATTTTGCTGCTGGAAACATCGGGGGGTAAATGCCTCTCTGAGGCGGATCAGATCGAGGAAATCTGCCGCGCCCACAAAGCCATTTTTCTGAAGAGAGAAAATGATTTCGTGGAGGCCGAAAGGCTATGGAAAATCAGGCGGAATCTGTCCAAGGCGGTTAAAGAGGCGGCCCGACATAAAATATCGGAAGATGTCTGCGTGCCTCCATCATGGCTGCCTGAACTTGTCCGGTTCGTGGCTCAACTCAATGAAAAATCGCCGATACGGATAAATTCCTATGGCCATGCCGGCGATGGCAACCTTCATGTGAATTTCCTGGCTCAGAGCGATGACCAAAATGAGCTGAAGCTGATAGATGACGGGATTAAGCTGCTTTTCGAAAAAACGCTAAACCTGGGCGGAACCCTTACCGGCGAGCATGGAATCGGCCTGACCAAAAAAGACTTTCTGCATTTGGAATTCAACCCGCCAACTTTGGACCACATGAAAAAAATAAAAAAAGTCTTCGACCCCAAAAATCTGCTCAATCCGGGCAAAATGTTCTAATGCCCGACTGTTTTCTACGTTTATTTAATAAGGGCGGACAGGAATCCGAAATCCGATAAAATGTAGAACAAAAAGTGAAAAATTTCACGAAATAGCTTGGGGAACTATTGACAAATTGAGGCAATTAATTTAATATGTCAATTCATTATTATGGGGATGTGTAGCTAGTGAACCTGTCGATCATCCAAACTAATCTTTATAAATTATAACAGGAGTATATTAATGGCCACATTACAAAGCAAGCTTGCCAAAATGATACCTCCGCTCCGTGATGAACTGAAGGAGCTTGGCAAATTACATGGAGACAAAAAGATATCTGACGTGACAGTAGCCCAGGCATACGGCGGTATGCGCGGCGTGAAGGCCATGATTTGCGACACGTCGGTCGTTTATCCGGATAAGGGTCTGGTCATTCGCGGAATCCCAATCATGGATTTGCGGGATAAGCTGCCCGAGGAGATTTTCTATCTGCTTTGCACCGGAGAGCTTCCCGACAAGGCCTCTCTCAAGGCCCTGCAGAAGGAATATGCCGACAGATCCAAAGTACCGACCTATGTTTGGAAAGTCCTCGAGGCTATGCCGAAGGATTCCCACCCGATGGCGATGCTGAACACCGCCATTCTGGTCATGCAGCGCGAATCCGAATTCAAAAAAGAATATGATAAGGGCATGCCCAAGACCGAATACTGGAAACCGATGCTGGAGGATGCCCTTAATCTTCTGGCCAAACTGCCCGGTATCGCTGCCGGTGTCTATCGGATGCGTTTCAACAAGGGCAACAGAATTGCCTATAAGAAGGATCTCGACTGGGGCGCCAACTATGCCAATATGCTTGGTATTAAGGACAAGACCGGCGTCTTTAAGAAATTGATCCAGCTGTACCTGACCCTGCATTGCGACCACGAAGGCGGCAATGTCAGTGCATTCAGCTGTCACACCGTCGGTTCCGCTCTGTCCGATGCCTACTATGCGGTTTCGGCAGGTTTAAACGGACTCGCCGGCCCGCTGCACGGACTGGCCAACCAGGAATGCCTCGGCTGGGTTCTGGACACCATGAAGAAATTCAATGGCGTCCCTACCGACGAGCAGATTGACAAATATGCCTGGGATACTCTCAATGCCGGTAAAGTTATTCCTGGATACGGTCATGCCGTACTCCGCGTAACCGATCCGCGCTTCAGCTCCTTCCTCGCTTTCGGTAAGGAAAACCTCCCGGACAGCCCGGTCTTCCAGACGGTCGCCAAGGTTTACGACATCGTTCCGAAAGTCCTCGAGAAACACGGCAAGGCCAAGAATCCGTGGCCGAATGTCGATGCCGGTTCCGGCGCTCTGCTGTATCATTTCGGCTTGACCGAGTTCCCGTATTACACGGTTCTCTTCTCGGTTTCGCGTGCTATGGGTATGCTGTCGCAGTTGATTATCAACCGCGCGGTCGGTACTGCCATCACTCGTCCGAAATCAGTCAGCACCGAGTGGATCAAGCAGAACGTTCAGTAAGATTATTTATGATTGTAATAAAACGGCGGCCGTCAGCCGCCGTTTTTTATTGTGGAATTTTAATCCTGAATTC
>JBFMFJ010000066.1:0-12226 GCA_040752235.1 Candidatus Zixiibacteriota bacterium
GCTTGTTAAAACAGATGCCTTCCGGCCCGGAATGTCCCGATGATACCAATTCCCTTGGGGCCGAGAAATCACTATTGAAACGATAAATCATATTCTGGAAAAAGGCCGAGACATAAATATTGTGATACTGATCCTCAGTTATACATGAATACATTCCCAGTTCCACCGGAATGGATGAGAAAACATAAGTGGATGCATCGACCACATATAGATGAGTATCCCAGGCCTCTCCCGGAATCAGGATTCGGTTATTTAGAGCGTCAAAGTGAAGTCCATTTGGTATTGTCATAGAATTGACGACCTTGTACTCTAAACCGGTCAGCAACTCGATTCTGTATACTTCACTTGTGAAAATAGAGATATATAAATTTCCGGAGGTGTCAGCTGTCAGGCCATTGGCGGAGTTGAACCAGCTATTCAGGAATTTTGAGAATACCATCTCGCCAGTCGCGAGATCATATCCGAAAATCCCCCCTTTGTAATTGTAATTCGTTGTGACATATAGTATATCATTGGCTATTGTCATTCCATGAGGGAAATTGAGCCCTGATTTGAAAATCGACTGACGGCCGTCTTCATCAATGGCGACAACATAGTAGGGACTGTACATGTTAGAAACAAGATATTGATTATTGAGTGAATCATAGACGACTGTCTCTGGCCCGCTTAAAAGGTTTATGGCTCCCGCGAATTCCCCGGCCAAAATGAGCATTGCAACCAGGCAGAAGTATCTTAACATTTTTCCTCCTTGATTATCTTCGTTCTGATATTCTGTGGTGATTTATCAGGGATTTTCTAACATTTTGCGCAAATTCGGTAACAAGATTCCGGGCCGACAACACAAATAGTCGATTACTTCATGGCATTTTTTTATTTTGCTTTTTGCCGAACAATTTATATAAAGGAGATGTTGCCATAGCCACCCCGTGTAATATTGGGGAAATATGATTTATGAGTCTGAACGCCGAAGAAACGCTCACGGAGCAGGAAATTGAAGCGGGACTAAAAGTCGTTATCAAAGACGGCCTCGCCAATCAGGCCATGATCACCTTCTCGAGCGGCGTTTTCCTAGTCGGTTTTGCCCTTCAACTTGGAGCCTCGAACTTCCTTATAGGTATTCTAGCCGCCATTCCGGCACTGGCCCAGTTGCTTCAGATCCCTGCCATATATATTGTTGAAAAAGTGGGAAATCGCCGCAAAATCAGTTTCTTTATCACTCTTTTCGGGCGGCTTTTTTTGCTTTTAATTGCGGCCATACCCTTTTTATTCACCGGCAAAGTGGCTCTTGCGGTACTGGTTGGGGCTATGGCGTTCCTGACATCTATCGGCGCCATATCACTCTGCTCCTGGAACTCATGGATGCGTGACCTGATTCCGCAAAATCGCCTTGGCGAATTCTTTTCCCGAAGAATGAGTCTATCTCTGGGACTCGGTATTATCCTGTCGCTGGCAGCGGCGGCCTATATTGATTATTGGGATAAGATGCTTCCTCAAAAAAGCATATACGCATATACAGTGCTATTTGTCATGGCATGGATTTTCGGCGCCATCGATACATATTACATAACGCGCATACCTGAGCCCAAAATGATAATTGGGGTTAAAAAGAACAACTTTATCGGCCATCTTCTAAGTCCTCTGAAAGATTTGAATTTCCGGCGGCTGATTATTTTCCTGGGATCATGGAATTTTGCCGTCAATCTTGCCGCTCCCTTTTTTACGGTCTATATGCTTAAAAGGCTCGAACTTGATATGTCATATGTCATCGGGCTGACAGTGCTCAGCCAGATTATGAATGTGGCATTTCTTAGATTATGGGGTCGTTTTATTGATCGTTACAGCAATAAATCGGTCCTTGGTATCAGCGGCCCACTGTTTATTGTCGCCATCCTGGCCTGGACCTTCACAACCATGCCGCAGACTCATTTCCTCACTATGCCTTTACTCATCTTTATTCATATCTTGCTTGGTATAGCGATGGCCGGTGTGGTTCTAGGGTCGGGAAATATTGCTCTCAAACTGGCTCCAAAGGGCGAAGCCACGGCATATCTGGCGACCAGTACTATGATAAATTTCCTTGCCGCAGGAATTGCTCCCATAATCGGCGGTCGATTTGCCGATTTCTTTTCAAAACGAGAATTCGCCTGGACCATGAACTGGAGGAATCCGGATGGCGAATTTATCTTTCATCCTCTCAATTTTCAGGGATGGGATTTCTTTTTCTTCTTTGCGTTTGTCATTGGATTGTATTCGCTGCACCGATTGGCGCTTATCAGGGAAGAGGGCGAGGTTAAAGAAAAGGTGGTAATCAACGAGCTGTTGACCGTTTTTATGCGTCCTATCCGGAATTTTTCCACCGCCGGCGGCCTGCGGTACCTGTTGCATCATCCTTTATCGATATTTAAAAATCATAACCAAAATAATAACAAATAAGACGTCTTCAGGTTCGACATGTAATGATTTTTGTTTCGTCAGGGCGCTCGGCACATTATTTTTGCTTTTAATCTAATAATGGAAAGGTGTTTATATGGAGTTGCTGAATCTATATATCGGCATTGCGGGAATGCTGCTGCTATTACTGGCTTTTGCCCTTAATCTGGCAAGGATTCTCACTCAAGAGGCATTTGCATACATTGCATTGAATATTGTCGGGGCCGGTTTATCTGTTTATTATGCGGTTACCCTCAGCGCGGTTCCTTTTATAATTTTGGAATCAGTGTGGGGATTGTTTGCGTTATATAAGCTGATCATAGTTATGAGAAAATGATTTTGATCTTAGCAGAAAATTATTGTTTTTATCGCCTGGCAAATACGTTATTTATATTATCCGATAAATCAAACCTATAAATCAGGATGGTATATGCCGGTAATAATTTTAAGGACCTTTTTGACCGCCTTCATTATTATGGCTATCACCATTTTTCTTGTTTCCCCCGTAATATTGGGTGATGAGGAAGAGAAGAGTGAAATGGTCGGAGAAACGAGCGTTATTACCGACCTCACCACCGTACTTCAGGATAGCATTTATGCCGAGATCAATGCCGGTTTTGCCCGACTTGAGCATATTTTTGAAAGAGGGTGTTACGATTGTCACACCACTCGGACAAAATATCCATGGTATCATAAAATTCCCGGCATTAAACATTTGATTAATAGCGACATAAAAGAAGGTCTGGAGCATCTTGATATGTCCGACGGTTTCCCATTTCAAGGTAAACCGGGTATTCCCTATCAGTCTGAAAAACTTGATGAAATAAAGGAAGTTCTCAAGGAAGGGGAGATGCCCATTTTTATGTACCGTATGATTCACTGGGGGGCATCGCCATCAGATGAAGAAAAGGACAGTATTTATATTTGGGTGGATGAAAGTCTGAAGGCGTTGGAAAAGTTGCATTAGGAGCGTGCCCTAATCGATTAAAAAGGTTTTTTTGATGTCTGAAAGTATGTTACTCGGTCTGGCCAGCATTGTTGTCCTGGGAATTGTCGCCCAATGGATTGCCTGGCGTTTACACCTGCCGTCGATTCTTTTGCTTTTAATAGGCGGTTTTATCGCCGGACCGATTACCGGCATTCTGCGGCCGGATGATTTGTTCGGAGGTCTCCTGTTTCCCCTGGTGTCGATATCAGTCGCCATAATTCTGTTTGAAGGGGGCCTCAGCCTTGAACTCAGGGAATTACGCCAGGTCGGCAAGATCGTTATCAGTCTTACTACTACCGGGATTTTTGTCACCTGGGTGCTGGCCTCACTGGCGGCCCATCTTGTTGTCGGTATCCAGTGGGTTCCGGCAATATTGCTTGGCGCGATACTGGTGGTTTCCGGTCCGACCGTTATTATTCCGCTGTTACGCCATATTCGCCCGGCCGGGAATATCGGCTCGATCATAAAATGGGAAGGAATAATCAATGATCCGATTGGGGCTATCCTGGCGGTGCTGGTTTTTGAAGTTACGATTGCGGGAGGCTTTCAGGCCGGGACATCGACCGTGGTGTTTGGGGTCATCAAGGCCATAGTGGCAGGATCTGCCATAGGATTTATGGGGGCGGTACTTATGGTGCTTTTGCTGAAAAGATATTTTATACCTGATTTTCTCCAGAATCCGGTTTCGTTAATGGTGGTAATAATGGCTTACACCGCTGCCAACGCCCTGCAGCATGAAGCCGGCCTGCTGGCGGTGACGATAATGGGCATTGCTCTTGCCAACCAGAAATATGTATCCATAAGACATATTGTCGAGTTCAAGGAAAATCTCAGGGTTCTGTTAATATCAAGTTTGTTTATAATTCTGGCGGCGCGCCTGCCTTTAAGCGAATTGGGTTTCGACAATATTCACTATTGGATTTTCGTGGCAATCCTGATTCTGGTTATCCGGCCAGCCATGGTGTTCGTTTCGACTAGAAAAGCGGAGCTGAAAATGCAGGAAAAGATTTTCTTGAGCTGGGTCGCTCCGCGCGGGATTGTTGCGGCGGCGGTGGCGTCGGTTTTTGCCATCAGATTGGCGGAACATGGATATCCTCATTGCGACATATTGGCACCGCTGACCTTTATGGTCATTATTGTGACGGTTGCTTTTTACGGTTTGACGGCACCTTATGCGGCGCGGCAGCTTAAGGTGGCGAAACCGAATCCTCAGGGGATTCTTTTTGCCGGGGCGCAGCCATGGATTCGCGATCTGGCCAAAATCCTTAATGAGGAGGGCTTTCAGACCGTCCTGATAGACACCAACTGGGGCAATATTACCGCCGCGAGGAATGCCGGTCTTAATGCTCATTATAGCAATGTCCTGTCGGAGAATCTGCATACTGACCTGGTTCTGGACGGCATCGGCCGGCTGCTGGCCCTGACGCCCAATGATGAAGTCAATTCGCTGGCGGCGCTTCATTTTCAGGATATTTTCGGTTCATCGGAAGTATACCAGCTTTCGGCAAGGGTCAGCCAGGCAAAAAAAGGGAAAGGTGCCATGCCTCTGCACCTTCACGGCCGCTTCCTGTTTTCCAAAGAGGCGACCTATGATTATCTGCTCAAAAGACTCCAGTCGGAGGCAATTGTCAAGAAAACCAGGCTTACCGAGGAATTCGATTTCAGTGCGGTCAAAAGAATGTACGGTGCAACGGTTTTGCCGATGATGGTAATCAACAAGGCCGGAAATCTGCGAATTTATACCGCCGATTATGAGCCATCGCCGGAAGCGGGCGAGACTCTTATCAGCATTGTCGATCGTGTCCCCGATGACAAAAAGCCCGATCGGGAATGAGCGGGCTTTTCGCAAATAATCCAATAATATTTATTCACCGGCAGAGTTGTACAGGAACTCACCGTTCTGATCGACAACCTCAACCTCGACCGGAATGCCGCTGCGCACGCTGGCCGTCACGATGCAGAAATCCTCGAATAATTCAATGCACTTATCGACTTTGTTGGGGGCGGCGGCCTTATCCAGATCAATTTCGATTTTTACCCGACTGGATGCAATCCGTATCCGTTTCTGTTCGTTGCGGCTGATTTTTGTCGTGACAGTTGTCTTTAAACCGCGTGTCTCGACTCGCGCCTTCTGAAGGCAAAAAAGGAGGCTGGCGCTGAGACAGTTGCCGACCGCGGCAGAGAGCACTTTGGAGGCATTCGGACCGGCCCCGGCGCCAAGCGGCTCCGGTTCATCCATGAGCAATTCCACGCCCTCATCGAATTTTATGCGAAATTCATAATCTTTTATCTGTTCAAGAACCACTTTTACTTCTTTATCTTCCATGCTTCCTCCTAATGCGACCATTCTTTTGTTTCCATTACTTTGAGCAACTCCTGGACAAACCGGAATTCCGGAACAGCCCCTTCAACATGAATATCTTCATTGATGATTGTTTTGGGAACGCCGTGAATATGGTATTTCTGGGCCAGGTGCGGGAACTCGGTGGCCTCAACCATATCGGCGGTGACTTTGTCATTTTCGATGGCTATGGCATGTGCCAACTGCACTGCCCTGGGGCAGTACGGTCACGTCGGCGTGACATATACCTGAATATGCACCGGATTAGTGATTGCTTTCAATTTCTCGCGGGTACTTTCACTGAGTCCGGAATCGCCTTTAGATACGGAGATGACAGTATCAAGCAAAGCGGCGAACTCATAACCTGCCGGAATACCAAAGTATCGGACGCCGTAATCTTTGGCGCCTTCGATAACCGTGGCCGGGATTTTATCGATTTTGTAGGCCGCGGCGATTTCCTTGTCGAGTTGAAAATTGTATACCTCAAAAGACAACTTATCCGATAATTCGGATAATTCCTGAAGCAGCTGCCGGGTTTCGCGGCAGAACTGGCATTCCAGCTCCTGAGTGAAGTTAATTATCTTCACCGGGCCGGCCATTTCGGCCAGTCTTTTTTGAATCTCCTTTCGGTCCTTTTCTTCGATTATAGCCATAATCCTTTTCCCCCTGAAATTTGTCGTTTATGACTTCTATACTATTGTTCAAGTATTTCCAAATATTTTAACACCACCGTGGCCGAGTTTGTTGCCGCCACTTTCTTAAATTGTTCTATCTCGACACGGGCCGACTCCGAACCGGAGCCGCCGGCCAGATCGGAGGCGGAGCGGAAAATGATGAACGGAATTCCATTGACATCACATACCTGCGCGACTGCAGCCGATTCCATGTCGGTAGTGAGGGCGGAAAAGTTATCGGTCAGCCAAAGTCTTTTTTCCACCTGATCAATAAAAGTATTGCCGCTGACACCGATTCCGCCGACGATCAGTCTGGGAATCCTGCTGCCGATGCTGTTAAAGGCAAACCCGGATGCATTCAGCTTCAGAGCTGTCGAGAAAAGCGCCTTGTCCGCGGTGATATAAATTTTTCGCACCAGGCTGTCAACATCGGCGGGCAGGATCCAGATTCCGCCCGGCTTGAAACCTTCGGCGCCGATATATCCATAATCATGCGTCGCCCAGCTGTCGCAGACGACAATATCGCCGATGTGCACAGTCGTATCGATGGCTCCGGCGATACCGGAAAAAATCAGCCCCTTTGGATGGTACTCATCAATCAGCTTTTGGGTAGTCATAGCGGCGTTGGTCATCCCGACACCCGATTCGGCCAGAATTATCTGCTTGCCGGTCAGTTTCCCGATATACACGGTTCGCCCGAGAATGGTTTCCTTTCTGGCGGATTCTATTTTAGAGGCCAGCAGTTCACCCTCTTCGGAAAAGGCGTACATAACAATATATTGCCCGCATGGCTGACACATTTTTTCACAGGATACGCCGGAGAAAAGTATTATCAGGACGAGTCCGAACATGCAAAAGTTTTTTGCAATATTGATATGAAAACGATTGGATAACATAATAGGGCCTTTCACATTATTTTTTTAACTCTTCACGCAGGCATTGAATCGCCGTGACACTTTATTATAACTTTTTGAGTCGGGCAGGTCAAGGGTTGGTAAATCGCCATTCGGTATAAATCAGCAGTCAAGTTTGCCACCAAAGTGATGTTATTTTAAGGGTGATATTAGCCGAAATTTCGCCATAATTTCAATTCCTTCTTCAGGTTGCGCGGAATTGGGTTTGTTTTCCTATTTTTAAATATGCTGCATCATTTTTGTAGTAAATTTGAGCGCAAAAGCGCCTTTTCGTCTTCGTTCCGCCACATTAACGAATCCTGGTTGGGCCATAGTGGCGCAGGTTTCAATGGGCGTTTCGCGTGACGAATTGCATCTGCCAGTGATGGGCGCATATATGGGCGCGCCCCTACGTTTGATATGACGCGTCGGGGCGGGGCTTGTTGAAAATCCTGAATGAAATGAAGGATCCCCGCCCGGGTATACCGGGAAAGGGCGACCGTAAAGGTCGCCCCTACGGTTGTTCGTGCGAGATAGTGCAGGTCGTTTGTTGAATCGGGCGTAATCATAGCATGTTGCCTCTATAATACCCCCCGTGGACTGAATTAACTGCAAAGTGATGGTAAAATTGCTTTGATAGGGACGTATTGTCGATGACCCTGACAAAGGAAGTGAAGAGGGCGTATATCAATACGCCCCTACATTTGGCGGCACGAATTTTAATATTTGAGGGGAATATCCATCATGATTTTTGGCCAATAAAAATACCCCCGCCTGGAATTGAACCAGGATTACCGGCTCCGGAGGCCGATGCGTTATCCTTTACACCACGGGGGCACAGGCTTGCCTGTTTTATTTCTTATATCAGGCAGCTGATTGCAGCCCTGATATAAGACAACAGATGTTTTGACCGATAGAAACTACAATCTTTACAGCCTCTTGTCAACTACTGATTTACTACGAATTAAATACGTCCATTCGGCAATAACGGCTTGATTTTGGGGCAAATTATGGTTAACTTTATAACCTTTAAAGGGATATCCAATTGATCGAATGGATTTCGAAACAGGTCATACTGTATTGGGATATTTTGAGATATCTGCTCCCGGCGGTTCCCTGGACGATACTCATCACGATTTGCTCTTTCGCGCTGGCGCTGATTCTGGGGATGATTATCGGGATTATGCGGATTTCAAGAATCAGTTGGGTGGCCCGCCTGGCGGGGATGTATATCAATGTCATCCGCGGTGTGCCGCTTCTGGTGCAGATATTCTTCATATATTTCGGCCTGGGCGGGATTCTCAATCTGGACCGTTTCACCGCCGGCGTGCTGGCGGTCGGGATATGTTACTCGGCCTATCTGGCCGAGATATTCCGCTCCGGAATCGAGGCGATTTCGGTCGGTCAGCATGAGGCGGCGCAGTCGCTGGGGATGACCCGTTTCCAGACTCTTCGATATGTGATTATCCCGCAGTCGATGCGGATTGTCCTGCCGCCGACGGCCAATGAATTTATCGCCTCGCTGAAGGATTCCTCGCTGGTTTCGATTATCGGCATGCGCGAACTGACACGGGCGGGGCGGGAATATTATTCGCAATATTTTGTCGATTTCCAGACCTGGTTTATTGTCGGATTGATATATCTGGCTATGACGCTTACATTATCGAAGGTAGTCAAATATCTGGAGAAGGTGTATTCGGTCAAAGGATTCGGGAGTCAGAAAGCGTGATCATCGAAATAAAAAATCTGGTCTGCCGTTTCGGCGATGTCGCGGCAGTCGATGATGTCAGCCTGATGGTCGATAAGGGAGAGGTGGTGGTAATTATCGGGCCGTCGGGATCAGGCAAGTCAACTCTGTTGAGATGTCTCAATGCCCTTCAGGATTTTGATTCGGGCGAGATAGTCGTGGATGATATCCTGGTGGAAAAGAATCATCGGCATATTCATGATCTGCGCCTGGAAGTGGGTATGGTTTTCCAGCAGTTCAACCTTTTTCCGCATTTGAGCGTTATAAACAATATAGTGCTGGCCCAGAAAGTGGTGCGCAAAAGGAGCAAGGAAGAGGCAGTCGCGAAAGGGAAAAAGCTGCTCGGGATGGTGGGCCTGACCGAGAAGGCGGAGGCCTTTCCGGCGCAGCTTTCGGGCGGACAACAGCAGCGGGTGGCTATCGCGAGGGCGCTGGCGATGGATCCGAAGATAATGCTTTTTGATGAAGTAACGTCGGCGCTCGATCCTGAAATGATCGGAGAAGTATTGGAAGTGATGAAGAGGCTCGCTGCGGGGGGCATGACCATGCTGGTTGTTACGCATGAAATCGGCTTTGCCCGTGAGGTTGCCGATCGGGTGGTGTTTATGGATAATGGAAGGGTTATCGAGACCGGACCGCCCTCGGTGGTGATCGACAACCCGAGAGAGAAAAGAACACAGGAATTTTTAAGCAAGGTTTTATAGAGGTAAGGATATGTGGAAGTATGTCATTATTGGAATCGTAGTGTTTGCATGGATTGCAGCTTTTGCCGCCGAACCGCCTCTAAAGATTGACGCCAAAGAGCAAAAGATCGAAAAAAGACTGGAACAAAAACTACAGGAATCAAAACCTGAAAACCGCATCAAGGTATGGGTCTTTTTCACCGACAAAGAAGTCTTCGACCAGACGTCGTTGAAGAAATCGGCTGCCGAGGCGCGGGACAGGTTCACCGACCGGGCAATCACCCGCCGGTCAATGCGTTCGCCGGAGGGCGACGGATATGATTTCTATGATGTCCCGGTCAGCGAAAATTATGTTAATGCCCTGAAATCTGCCGGACTGGAAGTGAAAAGGATTTCCCGATGGCTGAATGGAGTGTCGGGCTATGGCGATCGGAAGGTCATCGAGGCGATTTCGCAGCTTCCCTTTGTCTCCGAAATTCGGGAAGTGGCGCGGGGAGTCCGCATACCCGAGCCGGAGATTTCGCCGGAAGAGGGAAATTTTGTACCCAAAATGAAAGAAGCACCGGCCGATATCCCGGATTCGGTGGTCGGCTGGTACGGATCTTCATTCGTGCAGCTTAATCTGGTCAATGTGCCGGTAATGCATCAGCTCGGATACACCGGTGCAGGTGTATTGATTGCCATCTTTGATACCGGATTCAAGCTGACCCATCCGAATTTCAACCGTCTTAACGTGATAGATCAGTATGACTTTATCAATGATGATGATAATGTGACCGATTCGCTTCCCGGTATTTCCCAACTGTCTCACGGGACGGCGGTTTTGTCGGTAGTCGGCGGTAGAACCGACGATGTTCTGATCGGGTCCGCCTATGGCGCCGACTATCTGCTTGGTAAGACTGAGATCACCAATGTCGAGGACACCATCGAGGAGGATAACTGGGTAGCGGCGGCGGAATGGGCCGATTCTCTCGGGGCGGATGTGATTTCGACATCGGTGGCATATTTTGACTGGTATACATACGAAGATCTTGACGGCCAGACGGCCAAGATAACAATTGCCGCGGAGGTGGCATCATCGCGGGGAATTACGGTCGTTAGTTCGGCCGGAAACGAGCGGAACAAAGACTTTTTCTGGATAACGCCGCCGGCCGACGGGCCATCGGTGATAGCGGTCGGCGCGGTATCATCGGCGGGACTGATAACTTCGTTTTCATCCAGCGGGCCGACCTATGACGGGCGGATCAAGCCTGATGTGGTGGCCATGGGCAACGAAATTTATCGCGCCTTGTACAGTAACGATGATTATTCCGGCGGGGCATCGGGGACATCATTTTCGGCGCCCATAACGGCCGGGGCGGTAGCTTTGCTGCTGGAGGTTCATCCCGACTGGTCGCCGTCCGATGTGAGGCAGGCGCTTATCGAAGCGGCTGACCGATATGAAGAGCCGGATACTCTATACGGGTATGGATTATATGACACCTATAAGGCAGCCAAGCTGATGGGTTTCGATCCGATCCCGCCCATTTTTGTGGCGGTCGGGGATTCATTGAATCTGACTATTTCGGTTAGCGGCTATGAGGATATCAGCGGAGTGACTACCATTTCCGCCGAAAATTCACCGCCGACAGCCGAATTCACCGACAATGGTGACCGGACGGCCACCATAAGATATGCCGGCATAAGGGAAGATGTCGGCAGCCGCCGGGTGACTTTCAATGCGGTTTCGGGAGATGCCGAAGTATCCGTTTCGGTTTCATTTACTGTAACCCTGGGTCAAAACGTGACGGCCGGCCCGAATCCGTTTACCGACTCTCTGGTTATTTTCGTGGGGGCCGGGGGTGGAGAAGTCGAAGAAATATCTATATTTACCGCAAATGGTGAGAAAGTTTGGGATAATTTTTCCGATAATTACAATAAGGAGACCGGAACCATTGTCTGGAAAGGGGTTAATAACAGCGGAGCCGAGGTTACAGCCGGCGTTTATCTGGTCTATGTGAGAACTGAGAATATAACGGAAAAATTTAAGGTATTTAGAAAATAGCCATGCATCGCGAGACAGCCCCGAATGGGACAGAAAGGGACAAATCAAAACGCTGTGCTGTCATTAAAATAGACTTCAATGGTCGATTTGTTTATATCGACAGCCTGGCCGAAAGATTTTTCGGCCTGCCCAGTGAAAATCTTTTTGGACAAAGCATAAAGGAATTTCTTGACGAGAATTCCTACACTTTACTTCTATCGGTTCTTCCGGCGCAAAAGCATTATGAAAGTTTTTACGAGGCCACCCGACTCGTTTTTATTGATGCCCGGAAGGACCGACATGAAGTCGATATTATCATGTCGCTGAATTTTATCGCGGGCAATCCAGCCAATTATCAAATCATAATCAATCCGCTGAATGAGGTCCTGAACCCGGTTGCGGGCTGTTCCTCGTTTGATGCCATGCCGCGGCATTTGATCGAGTATG
>JBFMFJ010000067.1:0-12208 GCA_040752235.1 Candidatus Zixiibacteriota bacterium
TGTCGAATCATTACTCCGATTTCAAAAGACTGGCCGGGATGGCGGACAAGAAGATCAGGGGAGAGGAACCCTCGACCGGCGATTGGGAGTTTTTCGGCGACTGCAGCCGCCGTGATTCACTCTTTCCCGAGATCGAATTGGAGTGGTTCGCGCGGGTGGAATACCCGATATGATTACTTAACGCGATTTTATAATTATATCGATAAGTACAGAGGCGGATTTGAAATCCGCCTCTTTTATTATTTCCTCTCAGCAGACAGGGGCATCCCCGGACTTATAAAGATATTTTATCAGATAGGTTACATCGAGAATGTTTATCGACCCGTTGCCATCGGCATCACTCATCGACAAATCAGGCGGCACCGGGCCGTTTTTATAAAGGTAACTGATAAGGAATGTCACATCGAGAATGTTG
This sequence comes from Candidatus Zixiibacteriota bacterium, assembly GCA_040752235.1. GTDB lineage: Bacteria > Zixibacteria > MSB-5A5 > GN15 > PGXB01 > PGXB01. The sequence goes on from JBFMFJ010000067.1 coordinate 416, forward strand.
ATTGCCCCACTGCCGTCCACATCGCCGCAAAGGGGTTCAGTAATGGTCATGAACTGATTGACCGCAACATCATAATAATATTGAGAAATACCGCTTGGCCATTCAACTTTTAATGTGTCTATTATGGTCGCTTCGCCGAATCCGAAATGCACTACAAGATCATTTTGCCCGCAATATCCGGTCTGGCTTGAAATCTCCCGCATCTGCCAGACGGCCTCCCCGCCAATGAGAGCTTTTGCGCGGACTTTCGTGCCTATGGCCGACCGATTGGACTGTCTTCCCACACATTTTATATTCAGCCAGCTATTACTGTTCCCGTTGTTATTATACATGGCATTATACAAATCGCCGCTGCTGCATTGCCTGACAACGAAGATATCCAGGTCGCCGTCGCGATCGTAATCGGCACAGGCGGCCCCATAGGAACTGCCGGTATCATTCACGACACTTCCTTCGGTGATATTTAAAAAAGTGCCGCCGCCGATATTCTCGTAAAGATAATCTGTGCTTTCACCATTCCATGTATAATTGGCGACGAACAAATCGAGATCTCCGTCCTTATCAAGGTCACCCCAGAAACTTCCGAACGAATAACCGCCGTCATTGACCACATCGCCATCCGTAACCTTTGTAAAGGTACCGTCACCATTGTTGCTGTAAAGGAAATTATTGCCGGCATCATAATATGACACATTCGTCACGAACAGGTCAAGGTCACCGTCATTATCATAATCGCCCCAGCTTCCGCCGTATGATGTCCCGACATCAGTGACAATATTGCCGGTCAACACCCTCTCGAAGGTTCCATTCCCAAGATTCTTGAAGAGCCTGTTGTAGTTATTAGGATTGCTCGCATTGGGCACGGCCACAAAAAGATCCTGGTCGTTGTCATTATCATAGTCAGCCCATGACACGCCAAAAGTATCAAAGTTGTCAGTGGCAATTTCCCCTGAAGTCACTTTGGTAAAGACACCACCGTCATTTCTGAAAAGCGAGTTGGTCCCATAATTCGAGACTGTAATATCAAGGTCGCCGTCGTTGTCATAATCGGCCCATGCCGCCGAGGTGGACCATTTTACTTCGGTAACAATGACGCCGGATGTGATTCGCGAAAACACGCCGCCGCCGTCATTATGATACAAATAATTGATCTGATTGGGCCAGTTGCTGACAAAGGCATCAAGCAGGCCGTCGTTGTCATAATCGCCCCAGGTGCTGGTTCTTGAGTAATCGTAAGCCTGGGTTATGATCTGATCGGTAATTTTGGTGAAAGAGATACCGCCGTCATTATGATAAAGAAAATTCTGCTGCCCCGCCGGATAGGCATTGATGGTCACATAGAGATCAGGATAATTGTCATTATCATAATCAGCCCAGGAAACGCCGGTGGAAAGCGCGCACTCACTTACCTGGATGCCCTCGGTAATTCTGGTGAAATCAGGCAGCTGACTTTGGGCGGATTGAGCAAAAGCGACGATAATCCAACACAATGTTGTCGCGGTCACAGTTTTGAGCATTGACCGATGTGATTTTGAAAAAAAGAACAGCCTTAACCATTCTTTCTTCAAAAATCCGAAGATTTTTAAAGATATCAATGTTGCCTCCCGAAAAGTAAAATTCCCTGTTTGTACGGTGGATTAGGGGAGAAAATCTTTCACAATTATATGTTCAGTCGTTCATTTTATTGATATGAACAGGAAGCGATTTTTCTATTGCCAAATCTAATAAAAATATGCCATTTTTTCTTTATGAGAGTATCGAGCAACTTATCGATTTGCCCCTATTGCCGGGAGGAAATAATCCCCGGGGCAATTCTCTGTAAACATTGCGGCTCGCCTTTGAAATTTCCAAAGAGTAAAAAGAAGGCGCCTTTCTGGCGGTCAACATATATGCTCGGCGTCTATACCGGCATCATCTTCATGGTGCTGATGATTATTTTGTATAATAAGATTACTTGAACAGGAAAAGCTCCGGTTTCAAACACCGTTATGGGCAAATGTTTCCCTTTGACTATCTTCATCTTAATCCATTATATTAAAGCTGTGCAGGAAGCATGAGCTGTTATGGAAAACATTTTACCAAGAATTCGTGATGATCTGATTATCCAGAAAATCCCCCAGAAGGATGGCTCCTGCCATTATGTTATCAAGGACCCGATCACGGCGCAGTTTTTTAAGGTCGGCGAACCGGAATACTATATTATCAGGAGCTTTGACGGCAAAACCAGCCTTACTGACATTGCCGCCGCCTTTAAGACCAAATTCGAAGCCGATCTGGAGCCGGCGGAACTCGAGGCTTTCGCCAGACAGATGCAGGATTTGTGTTTCCTCGATAATGACCTGACCCGCAAAGAACTACTCAAGAAGCAGAAAGAGGCAACCGCCGAAAAGCATCGGACCACCCTGGGGAGGCTGGTCTTTATCAAGCTCAAGGCCTTCAATCCGGGCAATATCTTTGACCGGCTGATCGAAAAGGTCCGCTGGCTGATGACACGGAAGTTTATTGTTTTTGCCTCGCTTTTGATTGTTTTTGCCTTTTTCATAACCATGAATAATCTCCGGGCCATGGCCGACGGCTTTGTCGGATTGCTCAATGTTCAGGGGATAGTCATACTTTATTTGTCATCATTCGTGGTGATCCTGATGCATGAATTCGCGCATGGCCTGACCTGCAAATATTATGGCGGGGAAGTGCGCGAGATCGGTTTTTTGCTTATTTATTTTCAGCCCGCATTTTACTGCAATGTATCCGATGCCTGGTTATTCCCGGAAAAGTCCAAACGCTTGCTGGTCTCTTTTTCCGGCGGATTCTTTCAGGTCTTTATCTGGGCTGTGGCGGTAATGGTATGGCGGGTCACGCAGCCGGATATTCTGCTGAACAAAATCGCGGTGGCGGTGCTTTCGTTTACCGGAATATCCACTCTTTTCAATTTCAATCCGCTTCTCCGTTATGACGGCTATTATCTTCTCAGCGACTGGCTGGAAATCCCCAATCTCCGTCTTAAGGCCAAGAATTACTGGCGGGCCAGTATCAAAAAGCTGTTTTATCCAAAAGATGAGGGATTAGCCAATATTCCGCGAAGGGAACAAAGAATTTATTTTTACTATGGCATTTTGTCATTTATTTATATACTTTTTGTTCTCGGATACTTCTTCATTTTGGTGGAGAGGTTTTTAGTATCCGAACTTGGCGGCCTTGGATTTTTGATATTTGTCGCCATAATGGTGTTTTTATTCAGGAATATTATCGCGGACACAGCCAAAGGAATGGCCGGTTTGGTTAAAGAGAAAACAGGATTTCTAAGAAGAAAGAAAACATTATCGCTGACAATTATCATTGTCCTGCTGTTGGTGTTGATTTCTTTCTTCCTGAAAATAGAATTAAGAATCAAGGGTGAACTAATTATTAACCCGCGACAGTCGCTATTGCTTAAATATGACAATATCGGCTATGCGCAGTTGATTCGTTACAATGCCGACCAGCCCAATGCTGAGAACCAGCGGCAGGTGTCGGTTTTCGGGGGCGATTACAGCACTACAAGTCTTATTCCACTGGTGACTATCGGTGATGATGTTACTGAGAATCAGGTGATAGCGCGGCTGGCCAACAGTGAGACATCGCGTTTTATCGAAGAATACTCGGCACAATTAAAACAGGCGCAGGAGGAGCTTCAAATTCTGAAACTCGGCGCCCGCCCGGAGCTAATAGCACAGGCCAGGAATACTCTTCAGGGGCTGGAAGCTCAACTGGAACTGTCCACCAGAAATCTGACGCGCAAGAACGAGATGCTTGACAAAAAGGTAATCTCTGTTCAGGAATGGGAGGATGCCAGGACCGATTCGGTTGTCCAGGCGGCCAAAGTGAGAGCGGCCAAGAATGAACTGGATTTACTTTTGGCAGGGGCGCGCCCGGAAGAGATCAGGGCGAAGGAGGCTGAAATCGCTCAGCTCCAAAGTAAGATTGATTTTCACAAAAGGCAGCGTGATTTCTATGAAATCAGATCACCGATCAATGGTACTGTGATCAGTGTCGACACCGGTGAGGTTGCCTGCGAAATAGCCAATTTGGATACGCTGGATGCCGAGATAACCCTTTCGGAGAAAGAACTAGCCGATATCAAGCTCGATCAGAAGGTGAAGTTCAAAGCCCGCGGGTATCCATCATTATCTTTTTATGGTACCGTGTATCGAATCGGTACGAAAATTTATGTAAATAACAGGGGAGACAGAATATTCAAAGTGTCATGCCGCGTTCCCAATGAGGGACATGAGTTGAAACCGGGGATGACGGGCGTGGCCAATATATATTGCGGCAAGAGAAAAATCAGCGAACATATATATAGAAAATTCTTCCGCACCATACGCACCGAGTTCTGGGATTGGTTCGACTGGATTTAGAGACTGATTCCAGTTGAACATTATCCAGAAGTGATTCTTGTCGCGGAATTTCCTTAACTTTATGTATTATTTTAGGTATAATCCTTTATGACCGTGAATTTGATATCGGAACTGGCTTCCAAGGGCTACTGGCCGGCGCTGGCAATGGAGTACTTCCTGGAAAGGAAATATGCCCGGGCGATAGAACTCTGCATGATTCGGCTTAAAGAGTACCCCGATATTCTGTCCGGCAGAATTGTCTACGCCCGTTCATTGTATCATACTGGTCAGTATGAATCGGCGGAGGAGCAGTTCTATAAAATCCTGGGTTATGATCCGAATAATCTTGTCGCTCTCAAATACCTGGGTGATCTGAAATTCAGAGCGGGCGATGAGGCCACCGCCTTCGCCTATTATCTGAAGATTCTTGAAATCGAACCAAATACGAACGCCCTGACTTCACCGATCAATCACGAAAAAGAAGAAACTGAACAATTGACCCGGGTTCTCGTCTTAAGGAAAAAATCGGATGAACGTGATGATGATAAAGATATTCCATTGCGTGAACTGCCGTTTAAGACCGAGACGCTTGGAGATCTTCTGCTCAAACAGGGGCATCCGCGTCTGGCCCTGAAAATCTTTCAGGAACTGGCGGAAAAGAACGGCAGCCCGCAGTTGCGTGAAAAAATAGAAAAAACACAACAGTCCATAAAAAAGTAAGGAAAAACCGAATATGCATCGCGAACGCATTCAAAAATTCCAAAAAATGATGAATCCCGATAATCTGGACGGTTTCGTAGTCAGCCGTATGGCCAATATCAGGTATCTTTGCGGCTTCACCGGCGACACCGGCCTTTTGATAATAACTCGTAAGAAAGCCTATATTCTTTGTGACAGTCGCTTTTTTGAAGCAGCAAAAAAGGAGGTTAAAGGGGCTCAGGTAATTTTAACCAAAAGCCAGCCCTTGACCGAACTCAAGGAACTGAAGCAGTTTCATGGCAAAAATATTCGCTACGGTTATGAAGCGGATTATTTGCTGTGCAGTCAGCTTGACACTCTTCGCGAGGGGCTTCCCGACGCCCTTCTTGTTTCAACCAAGGCGGCAGTGGACTTCCTGTCTACCATTAAAGATAAAGGGGAGATTGAGCTTATCCAGAAGGCGGTTGATATTGCGGATACCGCCTTTGACCGGATTCTGGGATATATCAGACCCGGGCTGCGCGAACTGGAAGTCTGTGCCGAGCTTGAATACCAGATGAAAATGTTGGGCTCCGACAAGCCCGGTTTCGACACTATTGTTGCTTCCGGATACCGTTCCGCCTTTCCGCACGGAGTTGCCTCTAGGAAGAAAATAGGCAGAGGCGATTTTGTAACCTTTGATTTTGGCGCCAGTTACAATGGTTACGTATCAGATATTACCAGAACAATCGTGATGGGTAAGGCTACCAGCCGACAGAAAAGAATTTACGCCCTTGTTCTTAAGGCGCAACTTGCTGCCATTAAAAAGATTAGGCCGGGGGCGCACGGAAAGGCAATTGACGCCGCGGCTCGAGATATTATTAACCGAGCCGGCTATAAGAAAAATTTCGGTCATGGCACCGGGCATGGCATCGGGATCTATGTTCATGTCCAGCCGTCACTTGGCCCCAAAAGCACGGATCTTATGAAACCGGGAATGATTGTAACCGTGGAGCCCGGAATATATATCGCCAAATGGGGCGGTGTCCGTATTGAGGATGATGTTCTGGTAACCAATAAAGGTGCCAGGGTGCTGAACAAAGCGCCAAAAAATTTGTTGGAGCTGTAGTTTTTATTTGTTATCTTTTCGGGTCATAAAACCTGGAGAAGGTTAAATATGAATGAGAAAACGATTAGAAAATTAATAAAGCTGGTTGAAGATTCAAAAATCGATCAGCTTGAAATCTCGAGCTGGGGAAGAAAGGTCCGTATAACACGCCGTCTGATGGGCGACAACGGCCGTTCCGACCAGTCCCTGACAGTTCAAGCGATACCCGCATCTCCACCGGCACAATCGGCTTCCCTGCCCACACCGGCAATCTCTAAAGTGGATTCGGCACCGGTAGATGCCGAAAAGAAATATGTAGAGATTAAATCACCTATGGTCGGCACATTTTACGCCGCTCCGGCGCCCGATGCGCCGCCATATGTGACGCTCAATCAGAGAATTGGAGTGGGCCAGGTGGTTTGTATCGTGGAAGCCATGAAGTTGATGAATGAGATCGAATCCGAGGTGGCCGGAAGGGTCGCCAAGGTAATGATTGAAAATGCTCAGCCGGTTGAATTTGGCCAAGTCCTCTATCTGATTGATCCGGAAGGTTAACCGCTTTTTTTACATTCAGGGGATTGTGCCATGAAACTCAAACAAATGTTGGTAGAAATGCTCAACCATGCGGCGTCCGATTTACATCTTCGTGTCGGTATCCGGCCGCACCTGAGAGTTAACGGGACTCTTGAGCCTATTGCCACCGATCCGATTACGATTGATGTCATGGAAAATATCGTGGGCCAGATTTTATCCGAACAGCAGCTGGAGCGTTTCCGCAAGAAAAATGAAATGGACCTGGCTTTGTCAGTGGCCAAGCTGGGCCGTTTCAGGATAAACCTGTTCCGGCAGCGCGGGACGACCGGTGTGGCCATCCGTGCCGTCAATACCCGGATTCCTATTTTCGAAGAATTAAACCTGCCGGAGACGATAAAAAAGTTGTCCAAAGAGGAGCGCGGCCTGATCGTTGTTACCGGGACTACCGGTTCGGGTAAGTCAACCACTCTGGCGGCCATGATCGAGCATATGAATTCCAACCGCGTGGACAATATCCTGACGGTGGAAGACCCGATTGAGTATATATACCGGGATAAGCAGTGTATTATCGGCCAGCGCGAAGTCGGTGCCGACACCGAATCATTTGCCACGGCTTTGAGACATTCACTGCGTCAGGATCCGGATATCATCTTGATCGGTGAGATTCGGGATATCGACACCATGTCGATCGCCCTGACTGCGGCTGATACCGGGCACCTGGTTCTTACGACGCTGCACACTCTCAATGCGGTTGAGACGATTTCGCGAATTATTTCATTTTTCCCGCCGCACCAGCATCAGCAGATTCGGCTTCTTCTGGCCGGCACCCTTAAGGCCATCGTATGCCAGAGGCTTTTAAGCCGATCCGATATGCCGGGACGAGTTCCGGCGCTGGAAGTCATGATTAATACCGCGGCCGTGAGAGAGTATATTCTCGATCCGGAAAAGACCCCGGCGATTCTTGATTTGATTGAACAGGGTGGACAGCAGTATGGCATGATGTCGTTCGACCAGTCGATTATGAAATTGTATCGTAATGGCATGATTTCATTCGAAGAGGCCATGAGACAGTGTACCAATCCTGATGACTTCGACCTCCGCGTCAAAGGTATTACCGGCGCGGCCGATCGGTGGGACGGCAAAAAGGAAGAAGAGCCGGTCGAGGAGAAGTCTGATTTTCAAAAATTCTAGTTTAGTGAAGGATAGGAATAATATTGTTTAAGAAAGTTTTAATAGCCAATCGTGGCGAAATAGCTCTGCGCGTTATCAGAGCCTGCCGGGAACTTGGAATCAAGACCGTGGCCGTTTACAGCGAGGCCGACCGGGACTCGCTGCATGTCCGGTTCGCCGATGAGGATGTCTGTATCGGACCGGCCCTGGCCGCGAACAGCTATCTTGATCCGAAAAGAATTATATCGGCGGCCGAAGTAACCAATGCCGATGCCATTCATCCAGGGTATGGATTTCTCGCCGAAAACGCCTCATTCGCCGAAATCTGCGAATCATGCGGTATTACTTTTATCGGACCTACCCCCGAAATGATCCGCAAAATGGGTGACAAGGGTGTAGCCAAACAGGTTATGCGCGAAGCCGGTATTCCGGTTATTCCCGGTTCCGAAGGCGTTGTCAAGACCATCGAGGAAGCGCGTTCAATCGCCGCTGAAATCGGCTATCCGGTTCTGATAAAGGCCGTTGCCGGAGGCGGCGGCAAGGGGATGCGGATGTGCCGCGATAATTCCGAACTGGAAACCGGTTTTCAGATGGCGCGAAATGAGGGTGAGGCAGCTTTCGGCAATCCCGATGTTTATATTGAAAAGGTCATCGAGGGGCCGCATCACGTTGAAATTCAGCTCATGGGCGACTCCTTTGGGCATATTATCCATTACGGTGAAAGAGACTGCTCCATTCAAAGACGGCATCAGAAGCTGATCGAAGAGTGTCCCTCGCCCATTGTAACTCCGGAACTGAGAGCCCTGATGGGCCGGACCGCCGTGAGAGGCGCCTCCACCATCAATTATCTCGGTGCCGGAACCATGGAATTTCTCGTGGACAAAGACCACAATTTCTATTTCATGGAAATGAACACCCGTATCCAGGTGGAGCATCCGATTACCGAGGAAGCCACCGACAACGATCTGGTCCGCGAGCAGATTCTGGTGGCGTCCGGCGAGCGTCTCGGTGTGCGCCAGGAGGATGTTATCCTGAAGCGTCATTCCATCGAGTGCCGTATCAACGCCGAAGATCCCGACAAGGGATTCCGTCCGGCTCCCGGACAGATTACGTCATTTCATGTGCCCGGCGGCCGCGGCGTAAGAGTCGATACTGCCGCATATGCCAAGTATGTCATTCCGCCCTACTATGATTCGATGATCGCCAAGCTGATTGTCAGGGCGGAAAATCGTCAAAAAGCCATCGATAAAATGAGATATGCATTGGAAGAATTCATTGTGGAGGGCGTCCCAACCACAATTGACTATCATAAAAAGATTCTGAGTCATCCTGATTTTGCCGCCGGTAATTTCGATACCGGTTTCATTCAAAAATTGGGTGAACAGGAGGCGGAAAAGTCCGCTCGACAACTTAATCAGTGATATTTCTATAAAACAAATAGGACTTGGAGGTGAAGCTTGGATATTCCTGCCGGATTAAAATATACCAAAGAACATGAATGGTTGAAGGTAGAAGGCAAAACTGCCACTGTGGGAATAACCGAATATGCTCAGGGTGAACTGGGTGATATAGTATTTGTTGAATTGCCCGCCCAGGGTACCGTCGTCAAGGCTATGCAGTCTTTCGGGACCATCGAGGCGGTCAAGGCTGTCTCCGATCTCTTCTCGCCGGTTTCCGGTAAAGTCATCGAAGTCAATCCCGGTCTTGAGGATGACCCGATGATTATCAACCGCGAGCCGTACGGCGGGGGTTGGATGATTAAGCTCGAAATAAGCAATATGGAGGAAGTTGATAAGCTGCTGACAGCAGACAGTTATCGAAAATTGGTTGAATAGGATTCTTAACCATAACATGTCATACATACCTAATACTGATGAAGACCGGCGTCGAATGCTCGAAAAAATCGGCGTCGGCAGGATAGATGATCTCCTCAGACCGATCCCGAAAAATCTTCAGATGAAATCAGCGCTCGACCTTCCCGAGCCTCTTTCGGAATTGGCGCTGATGCAGGAAATTGAAAAGATTTCCAGGGATAATAAGAGCGGCCTGACAATATTTGCCGGGGGCGGTGTTTATGATCATTTCATACCGGCCGCGGTGGAGACCATTACCGGACGTCCCGAATTCGTCACCGCCTATACTCCGTATCAGGCTGAAGTAGCACAGGGGACGCTCCAGGTTATTTATGAATTTCAAAGCCATATCTGCCGGCTTACCGGCATGGATGCGGCCAATGCCTCGATGTACGACGGAGCTTCGGCTGCCGCCGAAGCGGCTTCGTTGTCATTGGGAAAAACGCGTCGTTCGAAAATAGTCGTTTCCGAGACGGTCAATCCACTGTTCCGGGAAGTCATCGGGACCTATTTGTCGGGGCGCGATATTGATATCGTCGTTGCTCCTCATAAAGACGGAACTACTGATTTTAACAGGCTTGAGGCCGCGGTTGATGACAACACCGCCTGTGTTATTCTGGCGCAGCCGAATTTCTTCGGACTCATTGAGGACATTGAAATCGGGGCTGAGATTGTTCACAAAGTGGGCGGCCATTTCGTGGCGGTTATCGATCCAATTGCGGCCGCGGTGCTCAAAACCCCGGCCGACTGCGGCGCCGATATTGCCGTCGGGGAGGGGCAGCCGCTGGGCATACCTCTTAATTTCGGCGGCCCGCTTCTGGGCTTTTTTGCCGTCAAACAGGAGCTGGTGCGCTTTATGCCGGGACGGCTGGCGGCGAGGACTGAGGATGAGGACGGCCATCCCGGATTCGTCCTGACTCTCCAGACCCGCGAACAGCATATCCGGCGCGAGAAGGCGACTTCGAATATCTGCACCAATCAGGCTTTGTGTGCCACTATGGCGACGGTATATCTGTCGCTAATGGGGCGCCATGGTTTGAAGAGAGTGGCCCTTCTTTCGATGGAAAGAGCACATCAGGCCGCCGCGGAAATATTCGGATTACCGTCTTTTGAGCCTTATTTCAAGGGCGGCTTTGTCCGTGAATTCGCGGTCAGAACTCCGATTCCGGCCAAAGAACTGATTGAAAAGATGATTGACAAAAGGGGCATTCTGCCCGGAGTCAATCTCGGTCGGTTCTATCCCGGAATGGATGACGCCCTTTTGGTTGCATTTACGGAAAAACGAACTGAGTCGGATATCAAATCGCTCGGTGCAGCGTTGAAGGAGTTTACTGCCGATGCCGTTTTGTCCAAAATGTAATGAGCAATTTGAAGCGGATCTCACGGCCTGTCCCAATTGCGGCTATGAATTCAACGGGGAAGAGGAAAAGGGAGAGGGGTACGAGTTGATAGCCTATATTGATGAAAAAACGGCGGCCGATTATGCCAGGGAAACGCTTGTTTCTTATAATATCCCGGCTGTCGTAATATCCAAATCAGGTTATTTCGGCCAGGTCGGTTTAAATCTGCCGTCGGTGACAGGAAAGGGTGTCAGTAAATTCCAGGTATTTGTCCCTTCCGAGTTGCGCGAGGATGCGGAAAATATTCTCACCATGATTCTCGGCGACGGATGGGAGAAGGTCGAAAAAAAAGAATAAAATAGGATAACAGCAAGATAATAGGAGACAACATGCGCAAGGGTATCAAATTCAGTTTGATGATCGCGGTCTTATTAGCGGCTGTCAGTCTGTCGACTATGATCGGCTGCAGCAAGAAGGCCGAAGATGTCGTCGTCAGTCCGAAGGAAATCGAATTCGTGACAGATTACGCGACGGCATTACAGATTGCTCAGGAAAAGAATCAGAAGATTTTGATCGATTTTTATACCGACTGGTGTGTCTGGTGTAAACGCCTTGATTCATTCACATATTCCGATTCGGCTGTAATCGAGATGTCAAAATCGATGGTTTTCGCCAAAATCAATGCCGAAGTTGATACTCTGACCGCCCAGAAGTACATCATTCCCGGTTATCCG